>NZ_JASCAQ010000042.1:0-278704 GCF_029967685.1 Erwinia sp. V90_4
ACCGGTACTAATGACCCGTGAGGCTTAACCTTACAACGCCAGAAGCGTTCTGGTGCGCGTTATGAGAGACGCAAAAGAGATTTTCAGCCTGTTCGAAACGGATTGGTTTGCATCGCCCGCGAGGGGGGTGTGAATGAAACAGAATTTGCCTGGCGGCTTTAGCGCGGTGGTCCCACCTGACCCCATGCCGAACTCAGAAGTGAAACGCCGTAGCGCCGATGGTAGTGTGGGGCCTCCCCATGCGAGAGTAGGGAACTGCCAGGCATCAAATAAAGCAATAACCCCGACCGAAAGGCCGGGGTTTTTTGCATTTCAGAATCCCCTTACCTTTATCTTCCCTCGGTGTTGTTCGCCATTCTCTGCCACTATGTAATAATCAATGCTGGCTCACATAAAACACAATCAATCCTTATAAAACAAATTCTTAACAAACGCACATTTGAGTTAACTGTTACATTAACAAACTTAGGTGCTATTAAAGCAGGGAAAGAACTTACGAGGTTATTACATGGCAGAGTCCATCACCGAAACACATTCACAGGCGCAAAATCCAATGAGCGCCCGCCAGCGCATCTGGGCAATCGTCGGGGCCTCATCCGGCAATCTCGTTGAGTGGTTCGACTTTTACGTCTACTCATTCTGCTCACTCTATTTCGCTCATATCTTCTTCCCGAGCGGCAATCCGACCACACAGCTGTTACAAACCGCAGGCGTCTTTGCTGCCGGATTCCTGATGCGGCCAATCGGCGGCTGGCTGTTTGGCTACATTGGCGATAAGCATGGGCGTAAAACGTCAATGCTGATCTCCGTGTGCATGATGTGCTTCGGTTCACTGGTTATCGCCTGTTTGCCGGGCTATGAAAGCATTGGCGTCTGGGCGCCGGTGCTGCTGCTGCTGGCGCGCCTGTTCCAGGGGCTATCCGTCGGGGGCGAATACGGCACCAGTGCAACCTACATGAGTGAAGTGGCAATAGAAGGGCGCAAAGGTTTTTACGCATCCTTCCAGTATGTCACTCTGATTGGCGGGCAGCTGCTGGCTTTGCTGACGGTGGTGGTACTGCAGCAGGTGCTGTCGGATGAAGATCTGCGCAGTTGGGGATGGCGCATTCCGTTCGCTATTGGCGCAGCGCTGGCCATAGTGGCGCTCTACCTGCGACGTTCACTGAATGAAACTTCAGATGATAAAACCCGCGGGCATAAAGATGCCGGATCGCTGAAGGGGCTGTGGAAGCACCGCCGCGCCTTTATCATGGTGTTGGGCTTTACGGCCGGGGGGTCACTCAGCTTCTACACGTTTACCACTTATATGCAGAAATACCTGGTGAATACGTCGGGAATGGACCATAAGACCGCCAGCGGGCTGATGACGATAGCCCTGTTTGTCTTTATGCTGCTGCAGCCGTTAATTGGCGCACTGTCGGATAAGATCGGGCGCCGCAACTCGATGCTGATCTTCGGGGGCTTTGCTGCGGTATGTACCGTGCCGATCCTTAGCGTGCTGCAAACCGTCAGCAGCCCGGTTCTGGCCTTCGCATTAGTCATGCTGGCCCTGCTGATCACCAGCTTCTACACCTCAATCAGCGGGATCCTCAAGGCGGAAATGTTCCCGCCCGAGGTGCGCGCCCTGGGGGTTGGCCTGTCTTATGCCGTGGCGAATGCGCTATTTGGTGGCTCGGCGGAGTACGTGGCGCTGTCGCTGAAAGCGGCAGGCAGCGAAACCAGCTTCTTCTGGTATGTTTCCGCCATGGGTGCCGTTGCCTTCCTTGTTTCGCTCATGCTGCACCGCAGAGGCAAAGGGCTGAAACTGTAGTTACTGGCCGAGATTCCATAATGCATAGCCGGTGGCAGCACCGGCTATATCCCAGCTAAAATCCTTCCAGCTCCAGCCGCTCCCGCCTTCCCGGCTGTCATAAAACTCTTTTGCCGCCCCCAGACTGACGGAAAACAGCACGCCGAAGCTGCCGCTGTGGCCCGGACTCCAGTTTTGACGTTCGCCGTAAGCACTCCCCGCGGCGGAAAGAAAGGCCGATGAGAAAAAGTGCTGCGCTTTATCGCGCCCGGTCCACCGATCCTGGGCCATATGAGTACAGCCGCTGCACATTAACAGTAGCGCCAGCAGGAAAAAACGCATCGTCAACTCCCATAAAAAAGCCCTGTAAAAACAGGGCTGGATTTGAGCATTATAGTCGCTTACAGGATGCGGCTAATTAACCGGTCGATACGAATACGGCGCAGGCGACGGATGAGCTTGCGAACTTTAACCGGATAATCGGCGATGCTCTCCAGATCGTGGAAATGCTGCACGATCGTGGTGTGCTCGCGGATCAGGCTCAGCTCGCGGTCGCGCTGTTCAGTCAGCTGCTGGAGCGGATCGTGGATCAGCACTGCATTTTCGAGATCGAGGCGCCAGGCGCGCGGATTGAGGTTATTACCGGTCACCATCATCCACTCGTCATCTACCCACAGCCCCTTCAGGTGATAGCTGTTTTCACCATCTTTCCACAGGCGCACCGTCAGCTGCCCGCTGTTGATGTAATACTGCAAACGGCTGAGGAAGCGTCGCAGATTAATCTCGTACAGATAAGGCAGCGCACCGATAATTTTGAACGGCTGATCTTGCGGAATATAGAAGTCGTTGGCGGTCTTATCACCAACAATAATCTCCACCTCTCTGCCCCGGCGCAGCAGCCAGATAATATTGCGCACCAGAATAGCCGGCAGATTGAAGTACGGCGTACAGATAGTCAGCTTCTGTTCGGCGCAGGGCATCAAATGGAAAATGGTTTTGTTCAACAGGCTGCGCTTACCCAACCCGACCAGCGGGGTGACCGCCAGCTCTTCGTTGTTCGCATCGCCGTTAAACTGATAATCAAAACCGCGCAGATCCTGACGGAACTGGCGCGTTTCATTCTTAATCTCCGGGCTTTTTGGGCGTTCAACCTGGTCGAGGCGATGCACGGCTTCGGCCTGAATCAGGTTGGTATCGATCCAGTTAAACATGGTATCGGCCAGCACGCGGTTGCCGATCAGCTGATAGCGATCGTAACGGTATTTATCTTTCTGATGCAGGTAGACGTCGTTAAAGCTGGCGCCGGTGTAAAACAGCGTATCATCGATAATTGACCCTTTGAGATGCAGCACCCCAAGGGCTTCACGGGTATTGACAGGGATGCCATAAACCGGAATGGCAAAGCCGGGATTTTCCGCGGCCATCTCACAGTACCAGTCAGCGTTAGTGGCGCAGGCGGCTGCACCGATGCGGCCGCGCTGGGCGCGATGCCAGTCAACCAGTATGCGGATGTCCAGCTCCGGGCGCTGTTTTTTCGCCGCATACAGTGCAGAAAGGATGGCGCGGCCACCCTCATCATTTTCCAGATAGAGAGCCACGATGCAGATGCGCCGGGACGCAGACGCAATTTTTTCCAGCAGCGTCTCGCGAAATTCCGCCGGGGAGTACAGCGTGGTGAAATCAGCAACTGACTGAGAAATTTTTGGCAGTTGCGCAAGGTGCTGTTGGTGTTTGTTTCGGTTGAATTTAGACAACATCACAGTGCGTTTCTTCTCTGTTCATGGAATGGCCTTTTGCCATAAAATCATCACTCTAACCGCGAATAATACCATTAGTTGGTGCGGATAGGGTGAGATTTACTTTTCAAGAAATATCTCTGCGGATTGCAGCGGTAGCGAAAGCCCGACGATACCCTCCTCCAGCTGCACTTCGACCGCAAATCCCAGCTTGCGCGCTAACGTCACCATGCCTTTGTTGCCCGGCATAGTAATTCCGTTGAGCTGCTGTAACCCATGCTGGCGCGTATAGATAATCATCTTCTCCAGCAATCTTCGGCCCAGCCCTAATCCCTTCAGGTCAGAGCGCACCAGCACGGAAAACTCGGCATCAATATTATCGGCATCCGAAATCGCGCGGGTCACACCAATAATCTCATCGCTGCCGTTATGCTGGCGAACCGCGACGATCGCCATTTCCCGATCGTAGTCGATCTGAGTCATATTCGCCAAGTCGTCATGGGTGAACTCATTGATCTCACTGAAGTAACGATAGTAGAGGTCCTCTTTTGTCACCCGGGCGATAAACTGCTGTAGCAGCGGCTCATCCTCAGGGAGGATCGGCCGGAACAGGCAATGCTGACCATTCTTCAGCTCGACCGCCTCCTCCAGCGAGTGTGGATAGGGGCGGATCGCCAGCCGGGCTTCGGCATCGCCGTGAAATTCCGCCAGCTGGAGCGTCACGTCCAGCAGGGTAAACTCACTGCCGCTCGCCAGCAGCGGATGAATATCCAGCCGCACAATCTCCGGACAGTCGACAATCAGGTTTGATACCTGCACCAGCACCTGGCTCAGTCCCGCGACATCCAGCGGATGCAGAGCGCTACGGCCGCGAATCTTCCCACTCTTAATTGCCTGAATGACCAGATAACGCGCCAGCGTCATGTTGAGCGGCGGCAGGGCCACCACCGCCTGACGGTCGGCCTGCCAGCTTACGCCGCCTTCACCCAGCATAATCACCGGCCCGAACAGCGGATCCTGCTCCACCACAATGCGCAGCTCCTGTGCCCCGGCACGGTTCGCCATACTCTGCACTAGCAGGCCATGCACCCGCGCCTGTGGCCAGGTCAGCTGCACGCGATCAACAATCGCATTCGCCGCCTGTTCCACCTCTTCCGGGCTACGCAGATAGAGCATCACCCCCTGAACTTCCGACTTGTGCGGAATATCCGGCGAGCGCAGCTTCAGCGCCACCGGGTAACCAATCTGTCCGGCGATACGCACCGCTTCAGCGCTGTCGCCCGCAATCCAGGTTGGCAGCGTTGTCAGCCCGTAAGCCTGCAATATCGGCTGCACTTCATGGGTATCCAGCGTGCTGGCGCTTTCACTCAGCGCTTGCTGGATCAGACGGTGCGCATCGGCGGTATTGGCGGTGAGGTTAGCGGGTAGCGCCGGCGTTTCACGCAGCTGTTTCTGGTTACGGCGATACTCCACCATATGCATAAACGCGGTGACGGTGCCTTCCGGGGTGCGGTAAGTGGGAATGCCGCCGTCACTAAACAGGCGGCGTGCCTCCAGGGACGAGAACTCGCCGCACCAGTTGGTCAGCAGGGTAAGCTGCTTGCCGCGTGGATGCTGCTTCACCAGCTCAATCACTTTTTGCGCGGTCAGCGTGGGGGGGGCTACCGCGCTGGGCGCATGGATAATCAGCAGGGCGTCGAGGTCATGGCTGTCGAGCAGCAGAGAGAGCGCCTGCAGATAGCGTTCCGGAGTTGCATCATCTTTCAGATCGAGCGGGTTACCGGGCGTGATACCTTCCGGTAGCTGCGCGCTCAGCTGGGTAAGTAAAGGCTCACTTAGCGTGGCGAGCTTGCCGTTGCGCGCATCCAGCGCATCCAGCGCCAGCGCCGCCGGTGCCGCGCCGTTGCTGATAATCATCAGGCGTTCGCCGCGCAGCGGGCGCATATGGCTGAGCGTCTCCACTGCCGAAAACAGTTCGTGAGTGTCCTGCACGCGCAGTAATCCGGCGCGCTGAATGGCGGCATCCCATGCGGCATCCATTCCGCCGTGCGTGCGCAGCAGCTGCTGAGCCCGTGGGCTGCGGCCACTTTTGATCACCAAAATCGGTTTATTGCGGGCGGCGCTGCGGGCGGCGGAGACAAAGCGGCGCGCGTCGCTGAGATGTTCGAGATAAAGCAGGATCGCGCTGGTTTTGCCGTCGCGTGCCAGGAAGTCCAGCAGGTCATCGGCATCAATATCCAGGCTGTCGCCAAGCGCGATAAACCACGAGAAGCCCAGCTGGCGCTGCTGTGCCCAGTCGAGAATGGTGTTGGAGACCGCCGCCGACTGCGAAATAAACGCCAGCTTGCCCGGCGTAATCGGCACCGGCGAGAAGCTGGCATTCAGCCCCTGCCAGGGCGCCAGCAGGCCGAGGCTGTTCGGACCAAGCAGGCGGATCTGCCAGCGGCTGGCGCAGGCTTTCAGCTCGGCCAGCTGCTCTTCCGGGGCGGAGAGAATAATGCAGGCTTTACAGCCGCGTTCACCCAGCGCGCTAAGCAGCTCAAGATTGCGTTTTGCATGGGTGCAGATAATGGCGAGATCGGGCGACAGCGGCAGGCTGGCAATATCGGGCCAGGCCAGCACGCCGCATACGGCCTGGTATTTTGGCGTCACCGGCAGCACCGGGCCGCTAAAGCCGCCGGCCAGCAGATTACGCATCATCAGATAACCGGCGCGTTCTGGCCGGGTCGAGGCACCGATCACCGCAATGGATTTCGGTCGTAACAGGGCTTCAAGTCCGCGCTGGCTCATCTTCGTTCCCTCTGACAACGATGGGTTAATTCTACCTGTTGCCGGGCGAAGTTGTTGCCTGGCGTGTCAGTTAATTGATCGCTGCCGGTATTTCGTCATCATTTTCAGCCGCCTGCTGTGGATGATGCGGCTTGCCCGCCAGATAGCGCTGACGGAACAGGTCGAAATGCTGAAACAGCGCTTCGCCAGCGGAGGTATCACCGGCCTGTAGCAGCAGCTCGGCCGCCACTTCAGCGGTACAGTGCTGGCCAGCCGCATGCGCCACGCGCAGCTGATAGTTGGACGGGCGCGTCAGGTTAAGCGACATCACCGGCAGCGCATCCAGCCACGAACTTTTACGGAACATTTTCCGCGCCTCGGTCCAGGTGCCGTCGAGCACAATAAATAGCGGAGGCTTACCGCTCAGCGGCGGGCTGTTCAGCACCGTGCGGCCCTCATCAGCGTAGGAGGCGGGAAACACCACCATCGGCTGATACTGCGGATCGCGCACTGCGGCAAGCAGTGCCGGGTCCGGCTCGGTGCGCGACCAGCCAAACGCCAGCGTGTCCGGCAGGATATCGGCAATCAGGCGACCGGTATTGCTGGGTTTCATCGGCTCGCTGTCAAACATCACCAGGCAGAACCGGCTGCGCGCCTGCTGTGGGCTGAGCGTCGCGCACAGGCAGTTCTTTTCTGGCAGCAGGCAGCGCTGGCAGCGGCGGGTGCGGTTACCACGAGCAAGGAAAGGGCGGGTGGCACGGGCGAGACGGGCAGCGCGCAGGCGCAGAACAGCGTTATCGGTCATCTTGGATCATCAGCGAAAAACGCTATTCTAACGGATTGTGGCCGGGCATGCCCGGCCAGATGCTTACAGGTTTTCGTTCAACCACTCTTCGAACGGCGCTTTCGGCATTGCCCCGTTCAGCATGTCGGCCATCTGGCCCTGCTTGAACACCATAATGGTGGGGATGCTGCGAATGCGGAAGCGCGCGCTCAGCTCTGGCTCAGCTTCGGTATTCACCTTCAGGAAGCGGATCTGCCCGCTGCGCTCCTGAGCCACGGATTCATACACCGGAGCAAAGTTGACGCACGGCCCGCACCACGGCGCCCAAAAGTCGATAACCACCGGCAGGTCGTCCTGAAGATATTTATCCAGGGTCGCTGCCGTGGCATTCACCACGTGGCCGTCGAATAAGTCATTGCCGCAGCGGCCGCATTTCGCGCCGTCGGACACGCGCTCGACGGGGACGCGATTGGTGGCCTGGCAGGATGCACAAACGGTATTCATTATTCACCTCAGTCTGGTAGTAAGTGATTACTTACTGCATTTTCAGTAAATCAGCCAGCATTATGCTGGCCCCGTTAATGTGGAACAACGCGATTTGTTCAATGGGTATAATAGGTAATGTCTGGCAAACTGGCTGCGCGCCTGAACGGCCCACTCCCGGGTCAGCGGCTTTTGTTGGAAGTTAATAGCTAAGCGCCGCCACATCAGGTAATCTGCGCGCTTCGCGCTCAGCCCAGGTGGAGGAAAAATGAACGACGAATTTAAAGGTAAGAGCGGCAAGGTCAAAGTGATGTATGTCCGCGGCGATGATGAGAAGAGCACTAAGGGCGGGAACCCCCGTACCGGTAAAGGCGCTCCTCGTCCACAGCAGGATGGCGCGCGCCGTCCGGCACGAAATGCAGACAGCAAGCCACGTGGCGGGCGCGATCGCGACGAAGGGCACTCTGACTCTCCGTGGCGTACCGTTTCCCGTGCGCCAAATGCAGTAGCAGACGATAAGCCGGATCACGGCGGTATCAGCGGTAAAAGCTATATCGACCCGGAGCAGATCCGTCGTCAGCGTATGGAAGAGACGCGCGTGTATGGCGAAAATGCCTGCCAGGCGCTGTTCCAGAGCCGTCCGGAGTGCATCGTGCGCGCCTGGTTTATCCAGAGCGTAACGCCGCGTTTCCGTGAAGCACTGAAGTATATGGCGGCTAACCGCAAGGCTTACCACACCGTGGATGAAGCCGAACTGCAGAAAGCCTCCGGCACCGAGCACCATGGTGGCGTCTGCTTCCTGATCAAAAAGCGCTCCGGCATGCCGGTCAGCGAATGGCTGTCAACCGCAGGTGAGAAAGACTGCGTGCTGGCGCTGGAAGATATCGGCAACCCGCACAACCTGGGTGGCATCATGCGCAGCTGTGCGCATTTTGGCGTTAAAGGTTTGCTGGTGGATGATGCTTCGATGCTGGAGTCAGGCGCTGCGGTGCGTACCGCAGAAGGTGGCGCAGAGCACGTTCAGGCCATTAGCGGCGAAAGCTTTGCTGCCGGTCTGAGTGCGTTCCGTAAAGCCGGTTATACCATTGTGACCACGTCCAGTCATAAAGGCGTGCCGCTGTCCCGTGCAGAGCTGCCGGCCAAAATGGTGCTGGTGCTGGGTCAGGAGCGCGATGGTCTGTCTGACAGCACGTTCGATCAGGGCGACCTCAGCGTCTCCATCGGCGGTACCGGTAAGGTAGAAAGCCTGAACGTCTCCGTTGCAACCGGCGTCCTGCTGGCTGAATGGTGGCGTCAGAACGCCTGATGCAGTGATAAAAAGGGGGCGGCCATTTACGTGGTCGCCCCCTTTTTTATGCCGGCAATTTAGTGCGCGCCGCCGCCCCCGCCGCCTGCACCGAACGGTGGACGGGCAAACCATATCAGCACCAGCAGCAGGATAAACACCCCGGCAGAAGCCCAGAAAATCTCATTGGCGGAGATAATCAGCCCCTGATTGGTGATCTGCTGCGCGATATACGCAGAAGCCTGGTCGTGGGTCATCCCCAGCTGTTGCAGCTTCGCGTACATCTCCTGGCTGTTAGTACTGTACGGAGTGACCGATTCCGTCAATTGAGCATGGTGCAATGACTCACGATCGCTCCACATGGTGGTGGTGATCGAGGTGCCAATCGAACCTGCCAGCGTACGGGTGAAGTTCGACAGGCTCGATGCCGCTGCCAGCCTCTCCGGCGGTAAGCCTGACAGCGTAATGGTGGTCAATGGCATAAAGAAGCAGGCCACGGCAAAGCCCTGGATAAATTGGGGCCACGCCGATGCGCCAAAGTCCATGCCCGGTTCAAAGGTATACGCACGCCAGTAGAAGCACACTGCATACATAATGAAGCTGAAGGTGACCAGCCGTCGCATATCCAGCTTATGCGCAAAACGGCCGATAATCGGCGACAGGATCACCGGGATAATCCCAACCGGCGCAGATGCCAACCCGGCCCAGGTGGCGGTGTAACCGTACACCTCCTGCAACAGCTGCGGCAGCAGAACAATCGAGCCGAAGTAGAGCATATAGGCGAGACTGATCGACAGACAGCCAATGGTGAAGTTGCGCGACTTAAACAGCGACAAATCCACTATCGGGTGGTCGTCGGTCAACTCCCACACCAGTAGCACCGCCAGGGCTACGACGGCAACGACCGTTAAAATAATGATTTCAGTGGAGCTGAACCAGTCCAGCTCTTTACCGCGGTCCAGCATCACCTGCAGACAGCCGATACCCACCACCAGCAGCACCAGGCCAACGGTATCAATCGGGCGGATGACCGTTTCCGTTTCACGGTTGCGCAGCGTTTGCAGCGCAAGGATCACGACCACCACACCAATCGGCACGTTGATAAAGAAGATCCAGCCCCAGTGGTAGTTATCGCTGATCCAGCCGCCGAGGATCGGGCCGCAGATCGGCGCGACGATCACCGTCATTGCCCACAGTGAAAGCGCCATACTGCGCTTCGCCGGAGGGTAGTTGCTCAGCAGCAGGCTCTGCGACAGCGGGATCAGCGGCCCGGCGACCACCCCCTGAATCACGCGGAAGAAGATCAGCATGGTCAGGCTTTCGGACATGCCGCAGGCCCATGACGCGATGGCAAACGCCACCGTCGACCACAGGAACAGTTTCACCTCACCAAAACGCTTGGCCAGCCAGCCGGTGATCGGGATCGAAATGGCGTTAGCCACGCCAAACGAGGTGATCACCCAGGTTCCCTGAGAGTTCGATGCCCCCAGGTTTCCGGCAATAGTGGGGATCGCCACGTTAGCAATCGTGGAGTCCAGCACCTGCATAAATGTTGCCAGCGACAGCGCAATGGTCATCAGGACCAGCTGCGTGCCTTCAAGCGGTTTACGCGCCATAACAGCCTCCCGCTGGCTTAGCCGGCATTGGCACGGATGATATCAGCGATCAGGGCATTCGCCGGCGCCAGGTCCAGCGCCAGAGCGCTACTTTCATAGGCCGGTTTGCTGCGCACGCTGGTCGCCAGCACCGCGCCTTCAGCGTTAGCCGTATCGATTTTCACCAGCGTTGACAGGCCGATGCGCAGCGGATGCTTCGCGACCTCCGCCGGGTCGAGCTCGATACGCACCGGCAGGCGCTGCACCACTTTGATCCAGTTACCGGTGGCGTTCTGAGCCGGAAGCAGGGAGAACGCGCTGCCGGTACCCATATCCAGGCCAACCACTTTGCCGTGGTAAATCACGTCATCACCGTAAATATCGGCTACCACGGTCGCTGGCTGGCCGATGCGCACGCCTGCCAGCTGGGTCTCTTTAAAGTTAGCGTCCACCCACAGATTATTTGCCGGCACGATCGCCAGCAGCGGGGTGGTGGTGGAGATCTGCGAACCGACCTGAACGCTGCGGCGTGAGACATAGCCGTCAATCGGGCTGACCACGTTCGTGCGCTGCAGAGCCAGCCAGGCATCACGCAGCTCCGCCGCGCTCTGTTTTACCGCCGGCTGATTTTCCAGCGAGGTGTTGAGCACCGCCGCCTGATTGGCATTGTATTGCTGCACTGCCACATCCAGCTGTGCCCTGGCGGTGGCGACGGCATCACGCGCGTGCTGCAGATCTTCTTTACCGATCAGGTTTGCGGCACCCAGCGGTTCACGGCGGCGTAAATCCGCCTGCGCCTGGTCGAGCGCCGTTCTTTGCAAATCGATAGTGGCCTGATACTGCCTGCCGTTGATAATCAGCTGATGCGTCTGGCGCACGCTGGTGGCGAGAGCGGTTTGCGCTTTTTCAAACGCCTGCTCAGCATCCGTGCGGTCAAGCGTCACCAGCACATCGCCTTTTTTGACAAAATCAGTGTCGTCAAACCACACTTTATTGACGCTACCTGAAACCTGCGCCATCACCTGCGCCTGGTTTCCAGCAACATAGGCATCGTCAGTTTCCTGATAGTGCCGCAGCACCAGGAACCAGTAAGTCAGATAAGCCACCCCGATAATGACGAACAGCACAGCCAGGATAATCAGCGCGCGTTTACGCGTCTTCTTTTTATCTTTGGGCTGCTGCGGGTTTTGTTCCACCGCGCTTGCACTCATGGTTTTCTCCAGGTTTTCTTGCCATACGGGCTCGTCTCCATCATCACTGGTGACGAACGCCCAAGTCTAAAATGCCAGCGTGATTAGCGCTGGCATGAGGGGGCTTAAAGTAGCGGTTTCCAGTAAATGGTGTGTCGCACAATATGCTATTACGGGAACTATTAACGAGAGAGTGAGGCGACCACTTCTTCTTCGTCCATCTGATCCAGTCGGTTCAACAGCTTACGAGTAATCGCTTCCAGCTGTGTTTTTTCGGAACCGCTGAGCGATGACCACAGTAACTGCAGGCACTGATGCTGCGGTGGCAGCAGCTGGCGCAGGAACTCGTTTCCTTTAGGCGTCAAATGCAGGTGCAGGCAGCGGCGATCGTTATCGCTTTCACGGCGTTCAATCCAGCCACGTTTTTCCAGTTCATCAGCAATACGGGTGGCGTTGGTGCGGGAAGATCCGAGAGCGGAGCTCAGCTCTGACGGTTGAATGCTGTGGTCTTCCTGTGCATCCAGCGTAATCAATGCCATAAACAGCGTCTCGTTAATCCCCTGAGCTTTGAGCATTTTATTGCGATTTTCCAGCAATTTACTCTGCATATGCATGCAGAGACGCGTCAGCATAATCTCCTGAAGGGGGAAATCTTTCTGACGGTTAGCGCGAAAATTTAGCATCTGTTCAATAGGGGTAAACGAACTTTCCATTCTGAAGGAACCTCACTAGTTGCAACTGGTATAGTAACGATGATGACTAATAAAGTAACGCGACATTTCGCCAGCCTGTGATGGTGTTCACTACGCTGCTGTCATCATCAGTAGTTTCCAGGTCTTTCCATAACCCAGGGCGCTTAGTGCGCGAAAGAGCAATGCTGTGCATACAATCGGGTACACAGCAGGCCAAAAACCGATTGGGCTGGCACAAGTTGGTGATGGAGCAGTATTAAAATAGGACAGTAACCCGGTAACAAAATTGGTGAATTACCCGAGCGCTTTTTACGCAATAACTGAATAATTTCACGTGAAAAAATAACCAGCCTGAATAAATTGCGCATAACCTTACCAGAGTGCGAAATGCGTTAACAGGCCGTGGTGTCTGAAAAAACTTCATTTTTGCCGCAAAAAATCATTGGCCAGTGCCCTGGAAATCAAGCCGTACCACCCGTTAAAAATGTTAAGTAAGGTTAACAAAACACCGATTGTATAAACCTTATACCCGGCTGAACGATCGCACTCAGATGAGTAATGTGCCCGGCCTGCAGCGGCAGGTCGAGTAGCAGAATCCCGATAATTAGGGCCAGCAGTGGATTGGGCATCATGGTGACAGGCGAGGGGCAGAGTGCTAGCGACAGAGATCGGCGCAACCTGGACGAGAGTAAGGCCAGAGCGGGAGGTGTTCATGACAATCGGTGTGGGCTTAAGAAATCACTCATAGGCTAATAGTAACCTAAAAAACTATTTCACTCACAGGATAATTGACAGGACAAACCAGTTCGACGGCAGGACCGTCGAGCCGGCGAAAATCATCCTGGCCACATGGACTCAATGTAGGGGGCGACCGTTTTTCTGGTCGCCCCGCGTTAACCGGTAATCAAGGCTGATTTATTTACCCGCAGCCAGCGCGTCTTTCACCCAGCCATCGAACTGGGCCTGGTGCGCTTTGATCCAGCCGTCAACGTGAGCATTAATATCCGCTTCAGAAGACTGGCCCTGGTGCATACGCGAGTTCTGCGCATTGATATCGGCAATCGGCAGCTTCATCTCGGCAAACAGCTTCGCCGCGGCTGGATTCTTCTCCGTCCAGGCTTTGTTCGCCACGATATGCATGGTGTTCACCGGGAAGCCATAGTTCGCACCGTTTGGCAGCTTCGTATCCACATCTTTCTGCTCGCCCGGCATGGAGGAGAATGGCACCTGCAGCCACACCACATCACGGCCCGGAACCAGTACATCGCTCACCCAGTACGGCGTCCAGGTGTAATACAGCACCGGCTTGCCCTCTTTAAAGCGGGTGATGGTATCGGCAATCATCGCCGAATAGTTTCCCTGGTTGTGCTCCACATTGTTGCTCAGGTCGTAGGCTTTTATCTGGTGATTAATCACCGCTTCACAGCCCCAGCCAGGCGTACAGCCGGTCAGATCGGCTTTGCCGTCTTCGTTGGTATCAAACAGTTTGGCGATTTTCGCATCTTTTAGCTGGTCGATACGCGTAATGTGGTACTTGTCAGCGGTTTTTTTGTCGATCAAATACCCCTGCGCCGCGCCCTGCACATAGGTGCCCTGGCGATAGAATTTGGCATCGCCGCCGGCGGCCTTATACATATCATCATGCAGCGGCTGCCAGTTGGTGGCGATAAACGTCGTATCACCTGCGGCGATCGAGGTGTAAGCCACGTTATAGTCAACTTCACTCGGGTCATCGACGGTGTAGCCGAGCTTCTCCAGCGCGCGGCTCACCAGCAGCGTCTGGAATGTCTCTTCGGTGATGGTGCTCTGAGCCGGCTTAACGGTAATGCCTTTACCCGGTAAATCGGCGGCAGAAACCTGAACGGTAGCCAGAGTGGTGAATGCGGCGGCCAGCAAGGTCATCTTGCGCATAGTTATTCCTTCTTATCATGGGTCTTGCGGAGGAGGCAGGCGGCGCGCAACGGGCGCCGCCGGAAGCGTTATTTGATGAACGGGCGGGTAATCAGCCCCAGAGGACCGCTGGCGTACCAGCGGCGGTTACCGCGGCTGCGGCTGTCACGGCCAAGTGACTGGGTCAGGCGGTCGAGGATAATCGCCAGAATCACGATGCCGACGCCACCGACGGTCGCCAGCCCCATATCGAGGCGGCCAATCCCGCGCAGCACCATCTGGCCGAGGCCGCCCACGGCGATCATCGAGGCGATAACCACCATCGACAGCGCCAGCATCAGGGTCTGGTTAACCCCGGCCATAATGGTCGGCATCGCCAGCGGCAGCTGTACTTTAAACAGCATCTGGCGCGGGCTGGCTCCGAAGGATTCTGCGGCTTCCACCAGATCGGCGGGTACCTGCTTAATCCCCAGAATGGTCAGGCGCACAATCGGCGGCAGGGCGAAGATAATGGTCACCACCACGCCGGGTACGTTACCGATGCCGAACAGCATCACGATAGGCACCAGGTAAACAAACGCCGGAGTGGTCTGCATCGCATCGAGCAGTGGGCGAATAATCTTTGCCGCACGTTGGCTGCGCGCCAGCCAGATGCCAAGCGGCAGCCCGATAATAATGCAGAACAGCAGGGCGGTCAGCACCAGCGCCAGCGTCACCATCGCCTGCGACCAGGCACCAATCGCGCCAATTGCAATCAGCGACACTAGGGTGGCGATGCCCATGCCGAGGCTGGAGAGCTGCCAGGCAATAAGCGAGAAGACCATAATCGCCACCGGGGCCGGCATGCCCAGCAGCATGTGCTGAAAGGCGCTGAGGATATAGTCCACCGGCAGGCGGATCCCCTGAAACAGCGGGCGGAAGTGGGAAACGATCCAGTCAATCGCCGTGGTTACCCAGCCGTCGAGTGGGATCAGCGTGTGATGGAACGGGTCAAGAATATTGAAGTGTTCGGCCTGCGGGGCCGGAGCGCTGTTCAGCCAGTCGCTGCCGCTGGCTGCCGCCTCGTGTCCGCCGCCGGAGGGGGCGCCCCACGCATCGGTGCTGCCGCCTGCTGCCGCATCGGGTGCGGGCTGGCTGGTGGCGGCATCCGAGGGAGAACCCCACGGATCGCTGCTGCTGGTGGCCGTGCTACCGTCAGCAGGTGCGCGGGTGGCCGTGCTACCGTCAGCAGGTGCGCGGGTGGTCTGGGCGCTGGTGTCCCACGGATTACTGGTTTGCTCGCTCATGCCTGACCCCCGTCACGATCTAATGCCTGCAATAACATGCCTTTGGAAATAATGCCGATGTACTGACCCTCGTCGCCGGTAATCGGCACCGCGCAGGGGGCCTGCGCCACGTGGGAGAGTAGATCGCTCAGCGAAGTCTCGGCCGCCATCGGCGTCGGGCTTGCCAGCATAGCCTGATCCAGCCCTTCACCGGCGGCCAGGGCGGCCTTCAGCGAGTCAATCGATACGGTGCCGACAAAGCGCTGTTTTTCCAGCACGTAGCCGTACTCGCGGTCATTATCCTGCAGCAGCTTGATTGCCGAGCGCGGGCCGAAGCCGGGCGCTTTACGGATCAGCGCGGCGGCACTGCGGCGGGCGATATCTTTTGCGCTAAACACCTGGCTGATATCGACGCCGCGGAAGAAGGTGCGCACGTAATCATTAGCCGGATTGTTCAGGATCTCATCCGGGGTGCCGACCTGCACCACTTCGCCGCCCTGCATAATGGCAATGCGGTCGCCAATACGCATCGCTTCGTCAAGATCATGAGAGATAAATACGATAGTGCGCTGATGGCGCGACTGTAATTTCACCAGCTCATCCTGCATTTCGGTACGAATCAGGGGATCGAGCGCGGAGAAAGCCTCATCCATCAATAATATGTCTGGGTTAATTGCCAGCGCACGCGCTAATCCGACGCGCTGACGCATCCCGCCGGAGAGTTCATCGGGCCAGGCATGAGCATAATTATCCAGCCCTACCTGGCGCAGCGCTTCCATGGCTTTATCCTGGCGCTCCTGTAACGGGACACCAGCTAATTCCATGCCGAAAGCGGTATTATTTAACACGTTCATATGTGGCATCAGTGCGAATGACTGAAATACCATGCTGATTTTATTTCTGCGGACTTCGCGTAATGCGCTGTCGGATATTTTGGCAATATCTTCGCCATCAATAATAACCTGGCCGCGGGTGGGTTCTATCAGACGATTGAGAAGGCGAACCATGGTGGATTTCCCTGAGCCGGATAACCCCATTATGACAAAGATCTCGCCTTCTTCAATGGCCAGACTGGCGTCTTTCACGCCAAGAGACAGGCCGGTTTTCTCCAGCAGTGCCTCTTTACTGATTCCTTTTTCAATATGCTTAAATGCGCGCTCGGGATTTTCCCCAAAGACTTTATATAAATTCTTAACTTCTAATTTAATAGCCATGCATTAATTCATTTCCGGTTATTGGTGGGTTTTATTATATTATCTCTTCTGTGTGGTCAAATGTTATCGGCCTATACCGTAGCACACTGAGAATCTGAGACAACCCTAAATGGCCAGATCAAAAATGCATGATGAGATGCCCGTCCAGGCTAATGCCAGAGCGGGTAAGGGATTGCAGCGGATTGAGCGAGGGTGAAAAAAATGAATATTCTGTTGAGAATGGTCCTGGTAGGGCCGTAATTGGTGTGTAATTGGGGAGAGATATGCGGAAATTAATCGTCAGAAAACTGTCATATTTATCTCAACAATCGGCAGGTGAATGGCTGAAATTTAATGACTAATAAAACAGGGGCGCGGCGAAAAATGGCTGCCGTCGGCAGCCACTGCTGAAGAGATTAAAAGTTCCAGTCTTCATCTTCGGTATCGACCGCTTTACCCATCACATAGGAGGAGCCGGAGCCGGAGAAGAAGTCGTGGTTTTCATCGGCGTTTGGCGACAGCGCCGAGAGGATAGCCGGGTTAACATCGGTCATCTCAGAGGGGAACAGCGCCTCGTAGCCAAGGTTCATCAGCGCCTTGTTGGCATTGTAATGCAGGAACTTTTTCACCTCTTCCTGCCAGCCGACGCCTGCGTACAGCGCATCGGTATATTCAATTTCATTTTCATACAGCGCCAGCAGCAGTTCAACGGCGAACTGTTGCAGCTCCTCTTTACGCTGCGGCGTCTCTTTTTCCAGGGCTTTCTGATACTTGTAGCCGATGTAGTAACCGTGAACCGCCTCATCTTTGATAATCAGACGGATCAGATCGGCGGTGTTAGTCAGCTTGCCGCGGCTCGACCAGTACATCGGCAGGTAGAAGCCGGAGTAGAACAGGAACGATTCGAGGAACACGCTGGCGATCTTCTTCTTTAGCGGGTCGTTCTCGTAGTAGTGCTGCAGAATGATCTCGGCCTTGCGCTGCAGCGGGGGATTCTCTTCGCTCCAGGCGTAGGCGGCATCCACATCGCTGGTGTGGCACAGCGTGGAGAAGATCGAGCTGTAAGAGCGGGCATGCACCGCTTCCATAAAGCTGATGTTCGACATCACGGCCTCTTCATGCGGCGTCAGCGCATCGGCCATCAGCGCCGGAGCGCCGAGGGTGTTCTGGATGGTATCGAGCAGCGTCAGGCCGGTGAACACGCGGATGGTCAGCTGTTGCTCATCGGCATTCAGGGAGTTCCACGCCGGAATATCGTTAGACAGCGGTACCTTTTCCGGCAGCCAGAAGTTGCTGGTCAGGCGGTTCCACACTTCCAGATCTTTCTCGTCTTCGATGTTGTTCCAGTTGATGGCGTGAACTTTTTTTAATTTCATGGTGTTGTTCCTGGGCGGATCCTGGTGGGGCAGGCATGCCTTACCCTACGCTATGCGGTGCGTTATTCGTAGGGGCGGGGCATGCCCCGCCCGCAGCGTTGATTTACAGTGAGCAGGAGACGCAGCCTTCCACTTCGGTCCCCAGCAGGGCCATCTGGCGCAGGCGGATGTAATAAAGTGTCTTTATCCCTTTCTTCCAGGCGTAAATCTGCGCCTTATTGATATCGCGCGTGGTGGCGGTATCGCGGAAGAACAGCGTCAGCGACAGCCCCTGATCGACGTGGCGCGTTGCCTCCGCGTAGGTGTCGATAATCGCTTCCGGGCCGATGTCATAGGCATCACGGTAAAACTGCTGATTATGGTTATTCATAAACGGAGCAGGGTAGTACACCCGCCCGGTCTTGCCCTCTTTGCGGATCTCAATGCGCGACACAATCGGGTGAATACTCGACGTGGCGTGATTGATATACGAGATTGAACCGGTCGGCGGGATCGCCTGTAAATTCTGGTTATACAGGCCGTACTGCATCACCGACTCTTTCAGCTCGCGCCACTGCTGCTGCGTCGGGATGGCAATCCCGGCTGCGGCAAACAGTTCGGCAACCTGTGAGGTGCGCGGCTGCCAGCTCTGCTCAACATACTGATTAAAGTATTCACCGCTGGCATAGCGCGAATCGCTGAAGCCGCTGAAAGTGCTTTCCCGCTCGCGCGCCAGCAGGTTTGAGGTTCGCAGCGCGTGATAAGTGATGGTGTAGAAGTAGATATTGGTGAAATCCAGCCCGGCTTCGGAACCGTAGTGGATACCTTCGCGTGCCAGGTAACCGTGCAGGTTCATCTGCCCGAGGCCAATGGCATGCGACTGGGCATTCCCCTGTTCAATCGATGGCACTGAATGGATGTGGCTCTGATCGGAAACCGCCGTCAGGCCGCGTACCGCAATCTCAACCGTGCGGGCAAAGTCCGGCGAATCCATGGTGTGCGCAATATTCAGCGAACCCAGATTACAGGAGATATCCTTGCCGATGCGGCGATAGCTGAGGTCATCATTGTATTCGGTGGGGGTGTTGACCTGCAAAATTTCCGAACACAGGTTGCTCATGTTGATGCGCCCGTGGATCGGGTTAGCGCGGTTCACCGTGTCTTCAAACATGATGTACGGATAGCCGGACTCAAACTGGATCTCGGCCAGCGTCTGGAAAAATTCACGCGGGTTAATAAAGGTGCGGCGAATGCGCTCGTCGGCCAGCATCTCTTCATACTTTTCGCTGATGCTGATATCGGCAAACGGCAGGCCGTAAATACGCTCAACGTCATACGGTGAGAACAGCGCCATGGGCTGGTTATCTTTCGCCAGCTGGAAGGTCACATCCGGGATCACCACGCCGAGCGACAGCGTTTTAATGCGGATTTTCTCGTCGGCATTTTCGCGCTTGGTGTCGAGGAAGCGCAGGATATCAGGGTGGTGCGCATTCAGATACACCGCGCCAGCACCCTGACGTGCGCCGAGCTGGTTGGCGTAAGAGAACGCATCCTCCAGCATCTTCATCACCGGGATCACGCCGGACGACTGGTTCTCGATGCGCTTGATCGGCGCGCCGGATTCGCGCAGGTTAGAGAGCAGGAACGCCACGCCGCCGCCGCGCTTGGAGAGCTGCAGGGCTGAGTTCACCGCGCGGCCAATCGACTCCATATTGTCTTCAATGCGCAGCAGGAAGCAGGAGACCAGCTCACCGCGCTGCTGCTTGCCGCAGTTGAGGAAGGTGGGCGTTGCAGGCTGGAAACGCCCGGACAGGATCTCATCGGTAAGTGCGTGCGCCAGCGCCTGGTCGCCCTGCGCCAGCGTCAGCGCCACCATGCAGACGCGATCGGTGAAGCCTTCCAGGTAGCGCTTGCCGTCGAAGGTCTTCAGCGTATAGCTGGTGTAAAACTTCCACGCGCCGAGGAAGGTCTGGAAGCGGAAACGGCGCTCATAAGCCTGCTGAAACAGCGAACAGACAAACTCAAACGGATAGGCATTCAGCACGTCGGCTTCGTAATAGCCTTCGGAAACCAGATACTGCAGGCGTTCAGCAATGGAATCGAACCGCACGCTGTTAGGGATCACGTGCTGGATAAAATACTGGCGCGTAGCCTCGCGATCTTTTTCAAACTGAATATGGCCTTCGGCATCGTACAGATTAAGCATCGCGTTGAGCGCGTGATAATCGGCAGTGGCCGGCTGGGCCTCTATGAGTGTGCTGTCTGTCGCTGCCAAAATTGGGTTACTCCGTGGTAAACGTTAGCGATATCGTCAGCGGTGCCCATCAGCTCAAAGCGATAGAGGTAAGGCACCTGACATTTACGCGCAATAATGTCGCCAGCCAGGCAAAAAGCCTCGCCAAAATTGCGGTTGCCAGCGGCGATAACGCCGCGGATCAGCTGACGATTGTGGGTGTCATTCAGAAACTGAATTACCTGTTTAGGCACCGCACCCTGAGCGGTGCCGCCGCCGTAGCTCGGCACTATCAGGATGTAAGGTTCATCGACCTGCAGGCGCTGAGCGTTATCCAGCGGGATGCGCCGGGCTGGCAGATCTAAACGGGTAATAAAACGATGGGTGTTTTCTGACAGGCTGGAGAAGTAGACCAGCGTTGTCATGAGCTTATCCCCGCGCCTGTGCCAGCTGGCTCAGGGCCTGGATTTTGTCCGGGCGGAAGCCGCTCCAGTGGTCCTGCTCCGCCATGACCACCGGCACCTGACGGTAGCCCAGCGATTTCAGCGCGTCCACGTGGGTCGGCTCGTGGTCCAGATTAATCAGCTGATAATTAATCCCTTTCTTGTCCATCGCGTTTTTTGTTGCATTGCACTGGACACAATTATCTTTAGTGTAAATAATAATGCGCATGATTCGTATTTACCTTGATGGCTGTTTGACTGGCTTAACAGGCGCTTTCTGGTAACACTACTGGCGCCGCCGCGACCACAACTTGTTGCGTGGTCTTGATGGAGTAAATACTAGATATAGCGATGCTGAAATGCAACCACACAACATATAGTATTTTTGCATTTGGTAATCCACCTCGCATCCAGCCCTTGTGCCGCAAGGTTTGCGTCAGATAAAAAATTTTCAGGCAATAAAAAAGCCCGCAGCTTTCGCCACGGGCCGATGATCAATCAGTTAAATTTTGTCAATAATCAGCGTGAGGATGTGGTCGTCGCGATCAGTGCACCGACAAAAATACCCAGCGCGGCACCAATGCCAACCCCGTGCCAGGGTTTGTCGCGCACGTAGTTATCAACGTGTCCTGCACCGTCTTTCGCCGCCTGGGTTACGCGGTTATTACCGTGCAGCTTCGCCCGCGTCTCTTTCAACAGCGCTTCTGCGCGTGAGCGCGCGCCGTCCACTTCATCTTTGGTTTTGCTGCCGTAAGACTTCAGCAGATCGTCAAGGCTGTCCGCCAGCTGGGAAACATCCTGATTCAGGTCGATATCGTTATTTTTCGATGTCCGGTTGAACATTTTTTGCTCCCTTACTGTAAAAACCTACTATCAGTATAGAACAGCTTCACATAACGCCAACCGCCGGGCGGCGTTTATGGACTAATCCGAAAGCCCTGACTGCGCAGCCGTTGTAAGGTTGCGGGGTTTGGCAGACTGAGAGGAATAAGCATGTATCTACGACCTGATGAGGTTGCTCGCGTACTGGAAAAAGCGGGATTTGAAATGGACGCGGTTACCACAAAAACCTACGGTTATCGTCGTGGTGAAGACTATGTCTACGTCAATCGCGAGGCGCGCCTCGGGCGGACGGCACTGGTGATCCACCCGACGTTAAAGGAGCGCAGCCAGTCGCTGGCGCTGGCATCATCAGACGTGAAAACCTGCGACCACTATGTGCGTTTCCCGATGTATCTGGCCGGGGAATCGAACGACCATTACGGCATCCCCCACGGCTTCAGCTCACGCATGGCACTTGAGCGCTATCTGGAAAAGATGTTTGGCTGACTGGTGGCCAAGGCTGGAATAAGCGCCCAATTCATACGCTATTAGCCCGCTTGTTTGTCCACGCAACGCTTAGACTACTGTCATGTTGGGATAAAAGCAGGTTAACCATGAAACGGCTGATAGCAGCGCTGGCAGCAGCGTGGATGTTAAGTGGATGCGCGACGATTGTCGGCAGTGAGCGTCAGGATGTGACCCTGCAAACTCAGCCCCCGGGGGTGAAGTTTGTGGTGCAGGATGAAACGGGCATCGCGGTGGCTGAAGGCTATACGCCAAAAACTGTCAGCCTTCTTAAGTCGAACGGCAGCTACTTCGGCAAGAAAAAATACCGGGTGATGCTGGAACGGCCTGGCTACGTGCCGCAAACCCTGCCGCTGAAAGAGAGCCCGAATCTGTGGTATCTGCTGGGCAATATTCCCCTGCTTGGCTTCCCCGGCTGGCTGGTGGTGGACCCGTTCTACGGGGGAATGTATAAAATTGAGCCGGAAATCCTGCAAACCATCATGAACCCGGTGGGCGCGCGCGGCTAAGCGGATAAACGATTCAGGCCGGAGCGATCCGGCCTGATGGTTTACTGCGCCGTTGGATTGACCATGGCGTGCGGTGGCCGGAAGCGTTCCAGATACTGATGCTGGAAAATACACATGCGAATGGTATTGCGGTACTCGCCGTTGATAAAGAATTCGTGGATCAGCTCCCCTTCAATCTCAAAGCCCAGCTTGCGATAAATATGAATGGCCTTGGCGTTCTCTTTATCGACGATCAGGTAAAGTTTATAGAGGTTCAGCACCGAAAAACCGTAATCCATCGCCAGTCTGGCCGCCTTTGTTGCCAATCCTTTACCCTGATGACTCGGGGCAATAATGATCTGAAACTCGGCGCGACGGTGGATATGGTTGATCTCCACCAGTTCTACCAGCCCGGCATTGCTGCCGTCATGTTCCACCACAAAACGCCGTTCGCTCTGGTCATGAATATGCTTGTCGTACAGGTCAGACAGCTCAACAAAGGCCTCATAAGGCTCCTCAAACCAGTAGCGCATCACGCTGGCGTTGTTGTCTAACTGATGGACAAAACGCAGATCTTCACGCTCCAGCGGGCGCAGCTTAACGCTGTGGTCGACGGACTTCGCAGACATAAAAATTCCTTTTTGCAGAGGCAATATTGCCGGCCCGAGTATAGCGTTTTAGCGGGCACAAAAAAAACGCGCCTTCAGGCGCGTTGAATCATCGTTTGTAGGGGCCGATCCTCTTTTTCGATCGGCCCGCGACCCGGGCAATACGTAGGGGCCGATCTTTTGTTTCGATCGGCCCGTGACCCGGGCAGTACGTAGGGGCCGATCCTCTTTTTCGATCGGCCCGCGACCCAGGCAGTACGTAGGGGCCGATCTTTTGTTTCGATCGGCCCGCGATCCAGGCAATACGTAGGGGCCGATCTTTTGTTTCGATCGGCCCGCAGCGGGTTATCAGAAGTTGTAACCCACCACCACGTAATAACCGAAGCCGTTCGACTTCACGTTAAAGTTGCCCTTGCCGAAGTTCAGCTCGGTGCCATCTTCCCACTGGCCGCCGTTGTGGAAGTAACGCGCCACGAACGAGTAGTGCCAGTGGTCATAGCCCAGCGAGAGAATATGGCTGGAAGCAATTGAGTTGCTGCTGCGGCCTGCGGTATCACCGAGGTCAGAACCCCAGTCAAAGTTGGTAAAGCCGATGTAGCTCAGGTTGCCGCCCCACACCTGGGTCAGCGGCACAAAGTATTTCACCTTGAAGCGGTAACCGTCCCAGCTATCTTCGTTGGCAGCACCGTAGTTTTCCCACTGATATTTCGCATACACGTTCAGCGACAGGCCGACATCAGAATGCGTGTCGATATCGGTGCCCAGGCCCATATACCAGGTATTCTGGCGATTGGCCTTATTGTCACCCATATCGTAGATATAGTTGTTCGCGAAGTACCACTCTTTAAACGGACCAAATGCCAGGCTGGTGCCGGTCAGTTTGTCGATGGAGAAGCGCGGTTCGATCTCCATAAAGAACGGTGAGCCATCGTCCCATGCGCCAACGTCATTGCCGTTACCCACGCCGAAGAATTTAGGCACGTCGATATAACCGTAGAAATCGAACCAGTCTTTATGGGCGAAGGCTTCATATTCCAGATACAGGTCATTGTTCAGCTGCGGCCCGAAGCGGGTGTGATAGCTGCCTACCACGTTTACGCTCTGGTGCCACCAGTCAGAAACATATTCCGGGTTGCTATCTTGGGCAAAAGAAACGTTGGTATAAGAGAGCGCGGCCAGCGCACCAGCCATCATAATTTTATATTTCATTATTATTACCACATGCTCTGTGACCCTGCGCGGCAGCCAGCTCGACGGTCGGGTTACGGTTTCTACGGGCGACGATGGGTGATTATTGATGCGACGAAAACACCCGCCTTGAATGCAGCGGCAGTGTGCCGCGAACAGGCTATAAGGAAATAGAGATCGCTCACACTTGTCAAATTCTGTTTCATTTCAATTCAGTTAAAGTGTGACGTATATCACGTTTATTTGCGTGTGGAGGGGAACTTTCTGGCAAAAGGGCTTTTGCCTGCTTTCTCGCCAGCGTAATCGGTTGCCTGATGAGATCGGCAGCGGAAAGCAGCAAGCAGCGATCCAGGGGTTAACGGCGAGGGCAAAAAATAAACGCTCAGACATAACTTTATCTTATGAAAAACAACGCGATAATGGCGATAAAATACTCATTTACAGCGCTGGCCGATACGCAGCAGCCGGCGGCGGTCGACCTCTTTTGCCTGCTGCGCCAGCGTGGCAAAATCGGCAAAGCGATAGAAAATCCTGGGGCTTTTGGGCGCGGGCAGCTGTTTCATATTGTTACCGGGCCAAATCTCCAGCCGGGCGAAAGCGCTGAGCGGTTGGCCATGAAAGCTGTCGGGTAGCGTCAGCCACAGCATCGGCACGCGCTCGGCCGGGCGGGTAGGGTAGCGTAGGGCGCCAGTAAGATAGTTGCGCCGGCGTACCAGGAATTTATCCGGCAGGCGGCAGCGGCTATTCCACCACTTGCCGTCGAGCATATCGAAGTGAAAACGGGTCTGCTGCGGGCTGACTGCCTCAAGCTGCGCCAGCGCCTGCGGGATTGCCTGCGCCATTGTACGCTGATACTGCCTGAGCGTGCTGGCGCCGCCATGGTTCAACAGGTCGCTGGCAAGGCGCGCGCCAAGCAGATTGGAATAGAGGTCTTCCGGTGAGAATGCCGACACGGCTTCAGAGTAGCCAGGTACCGACTCAAAACCGTACCATTGCGCCACCTCATGCCATACCGCCAGCTGATAAGCCAGCTGAGCGGCCATCATCACGGCCAGATGGTAGCGCGCAAGCGCAGTCGCGGGCGGGGTAAACGGCCACAGGCGGATAACGCGCTGCCCCAGCTCATCATCCAGTCGGATAGTGCCCGCCTGGCCTAATCCTGGCCAGATCTGGCTGAATAGCCACAGGGTATTATCGGCGGTATCGCGCACGTGGGCGAGATCGATAAAACCGCCGCGCAGCGTATAGATGATGCCGTCATGTTCGCGATTCAGACCGCTCAGCGTGCTGAGGATACTCAGTAAGTGGTCATTATAGTGATGCTGACCGCTATCGTCCGGGGCGATGACGTTGCCGATTTTGAATCCGGGAACGGGAATACCCAGCACTTTTGCCCGCACGTTATAACCGAAGGCGCAGCAGGGGCGCAGGCCCTGCGGGGCGGGCAGCTTGGCTATCACCGGCCAGACCACGCTGGCGACTGCGGCCGGGCCTTGCAGACTCGCCACATTAAACGGCATGTTCTCCAGATGCCGGGCCTGGCAGCCTGCCAGCAGCAGGTTGAATGAGAGTAAGAGACGGGCGATCAAAATGCTTCACCAACCTGGAAATAGAAACCGGAGCTGCGCTGACCGACACCGTAATCAAGCCGCACATTCATCCGTTTTTTAAACTCGAAGCGGTAGCCAACCCCAACCGAAGGGAGCCAGTGGCCATCCAGCACTTCACTCGGGCGCTGAGACATGCTGCCCGCGCCGACCCAGCCCACCACGCCGTGGCGCCAGCTCAGTTTTTTCCGCAGTTCGAGCTGGGTAGTCACAATATTTCGCGCGCGAAAGCGCCCCTGATAATAGCCGCGCAGGTGGCGACTGTCGCCCAGCGAACCCAGCATGGTCCACGGCACCTGCCCGGTCGCGAGGCGGCTATACAGCTCCCAGGCCAGCAGCGTGGAGTCATTAAGCGGGTGGTAACGGTCATACTGCAGATCCCAGACCTTAAGGCGGTTATCGCTGCCCAGCGAAGGGAGGTAATCGGTGTAATGGATGTTCAACACCTGTCCCTGCGACGGGTTAGCGATAAAATCGCGCGTGTCATAGCTGAACAGCAGGCTGAAGCCGGAGTTTAGCTGATTCAGCGCGACGGGATTGCGCGAAAAGCCGCCCGATGGCTTATCCTGCAACGCGGAAGCACGCTCCCATGAAACCGCCCAGCCAAGCCCGGCATAGGTGTTGGCGCGCAGCCGATAAAGCAGCTGTGGCGTGGCGTTAAAACGGCTGGAGTCATATTTTTGCCTGTCGTGGCGATGGCGTCCTTCGCGATAGCCCCGCCCCCAGTAGTAGAGCGGGCGATGGCTGAGGTCACCATCGATATAAAACCGCCACTGGTCATGGTGAAAAAAGGTGTCATTCTCGTACCCGAAGCCGAAAGCCCCGGTCGAACTGGCAAAGCCTGTCAGAGCCAGCGACGAGAGCGGTGTGTTTTTCTGCTGCCGATCGGGCCGGTACAGCCCGACAGCCGCAACGCCAATACCGATGCCCAGTTCCGGGGTATAAAACGGACCGGGGACGATGCCCCAGTCAATGCCTTGCGCAGTATTCACCTGCTGGTCTGACCCCAGTTTTGCCAGGTAATGATCGACGGTCACCCTGCTGGGCAAAAAATTGGCCTGCGCGATCGGGGAAATAGAGAGCAGGCCAAATAACAGCGAAGAGTTTATCCGCATACTTAAAAGCGGAACTCGCCGCCCAGCATCACGCTGTTACGCTTCTCGAACCCGGCTTCAGCGGTAATATTAAAGTTACGGGTTATTTCATATTGCCCACCGACCAGTATATTCCACGGTGATTGCAAGTGCTGCTTCACCCGGAAGCGGCCCTTATCGTCCTGGTTAACCAATTTAACCAGTCCGGCTAACTCAGCAGGCATATGCAGGTTGCTGATATTGCCACGAAAGTCCTGTGAGACATCCTGATACATGGTGCCAACCCACAGGCTGGCATGAGACTGCGGAATATTGAACCTGTCGGAACCCGGTACGGTAAAGCGATAGCCTACGCGCGGCGTGAAGGTGAAGGCATGGGTGTTACCATCCAGAATATCGAAATCGGTGCGGGTATAGTTAAAATCGAGCGTACCAAACCAGTCATGATAGCCATAGGCCAGGGTGGTGCCTGCGCCATAGGTGGTGCCTTTAAATTTAAGCTTAAAATCGAGGTCTTTATACAGAACCTGATTGGCCGCTGCCACCGTATCAATCCGGGAAACGGAAGAGCCTTTGGTATGCCCTACGATGCCGTATATGTTCATAAACGGGAATAGCCAGGTATCCAGGCGCGCGGTGTGCGTCTGAGATTTTTCACGGGTATGTCCAACGTTGATCTTAAAATTATCGCTCGGTAGCGGCGTGCCAAATAATGATAGTCCGCTAAAGTTAATGCTGTTTACCTTAATATTTTGGTGCATATCCATATAGTTATAACCAATGCCGTAAGGGTCGGGCAGATCATAACCGCGCTGACGAATTTCCTCACCAAAGAAGGGCAGTGGCCCGGTGGTTTCACCAAACAGATCGGGCGCTCTGGCTGGCTTCGGTTCCTGACTCAGTGCAGAGGGATCAGGCGCGTGACGATAATCAAGTGCGAGCGGGTGTTTCTCAGCATTGGGAATAGCGGCGAACACCATTGATACGGGAGCAGAGCTTAAAAAAATCCCGATAAGCATATTGGCCTTTTTGCGTGAGTTCTGGTTCATTATTACAATCCATGTATAGCGTTAGGGTAAGTTGTGCGCAGAAGTCTATATGAGTTTTATAAGAATAATTACGCCATAAAATGCGCTTGTTATGAGCATTTCGCTTTTCCCTTTTTTTAAGAAAATTATAGTCTCTAAGGGGTAATCTTATTCTTAATGATTTTGAAAGAGGAGGTAAATCATTAAATGAGTTAAGCGCATGATTCCATTGATTCGACAAGTGCTGTAATGCAGCGATATTTTTTATGCGCCCGCTTCCAGAATTTAAAACGGGTGAGGAAATGTGTTTGCGGCATCAGGCTGCGCTTGTCAGGATAAACTCACGTCGGCTAAATACCGCGTCATCACAGCGGGAGGGCCACAATCTTTCTGACACCGAAGACGCTTGCTGTGGCAGCAGCGATAACTTACTACCGGAAGAAAAAGATTATTGGAACTGCCTGATTATATAATGCACTCTTTCTTGTACGTAAGATCACCGTACAAACTGGAGAAGCCCATGGTGGCCGTGGCAAAAACTGAACGTCTGGAGCTGCGTATCAGCCCTGATGTTAAAAGCGTAATAGGAACTGCCGCGCAGCTCAGTCGTGTCAGTGTCTCCCAATTTATAGCGGACTCTGCCATGCAGCGTGCGGAAACGGTAATCAACGAGCACAACCGTATTAAACTGACCGAACAGTCATGGAATGCGGTGATGGAAGCGCTGGAAAATCCACCCGCACCGAATGAACGACTGCATCGGGCGGCTGCGCTCAGTCATGAGGGATCGACCTGGGAATGGAATCGGTAAAACTTAAAATCATGAAGTATTCGGCTGATGTCATTATCAACGTCGAAAACTTCAGCTGTGGCCGCCCGGAGCTGGATGAATTTCTGAAAAAGCACCTGGCTAAGCAACATGCAGGCAACGTACTGAAAGCCTATCTGCTGGTGACTGATGAACCCGTCCCTGAGGTGGTGGGGTTTTATACTCTGTCAGGCGGCAGTTATGAAAAATCTGGCATGACGCGTCAATATCAGAATCAGATCCCATACCATGAAACCTCATGTATCACGCTGGGCCGACTGGCCATTGATCAGCGTCTGGCAGGACGGGGTTTTGGCACGCAGTTAGCGATCGACGCACTGCGCGTAGCCTGGTATGCCTCTGACTCTGTCGGGATCTGGTCCGTAATGATAGAGGCAAAAGATGAAGAAGCCGCAGGAGTCTGGCGCAAAATGGGCTTTATCCAGCTTAAAACCAGCGACGATAAAATTAAATTTTTCTTCCCGGTCAGGAGCATTGAGCCGCTGCTCTGATTTTATCTCTCCCTGATGCATCCCAACATATTTTGGCAAAATTATCTGTTCCCGGCGGCAACCCGGTAATTCACCGTCAGCTGATTGCGCAGAATGGTCAGCACTGGAAACAGCGGGCCATGCGACTGGGCGTAGTAGGTAAAATAAAACGGTCCGCTTACCGGGAAGGAAGCCGGCATTGCCAGCTCACCGGAAAGTGCAGGCAGCGCCATGCAGCGTTGCGCGCTACACAGCGTGATTTTCAGATCCGGCGGCGGCGTGTGGCTGGGGGTAATGCGCCATGCCACTCGCACTCCCACCGCGCCGGCGGGGAGGGAACCGGAAGGAGTGATCGGTTCGCTTTTCACCTGCTGTTTACCCATTGAGATCGTCCCGCCGCGGCTCTGACTGCCCCAGGAACCGCCCGCGGCCTCTGCGGCCAGCGGTGCTGCCAGCAGCAGCCAAAGCCAGGCCTTCATCAGCGGCCACCAATCATATAGGTCATGCGCACGTTGCGCTGGCTGCTGATCTCCTGGCTCGACAGCACCACCAGCTGCGGGAAGATACGGCGCAGATAGCGTGAAAGCATCAGGCGCAGCATCGGGTTGACCAGCATCACCGGCGGCGCGCCAATACCTTCCTGGTGCTGCAACGCCAGCTCGGTCTGCTTCATCAGGTTCTCAGCAATGCCGGGTTCAATGGCGCTGCCGCTCTGCGTGGCCTGCATCAGCAGCTGCTCCAGCGACAGGTCGAGGCCAATAACCTGAATATCCTGGTCCGCCGGGAACCATTGGTGAGTGATGGCGCGAGCCAGGCGGGCGCGCACGCGGGCGGTCAGCTCATCGGCATCGCTGTGGCTGGTGGCAAATTCCGCCAGGGTATCAATGATGGTGCGCATATCGCGGATCGAAATACGCTCCGCCAGCAGGTTCTGCAAAACCTTATGCAGCGTGGTCAGCGTGATCACGCCGGGGATAAGATCCTCCACCAGCTTCGGCGACTGTTTGGTCAGCTGATCGAGCAGCTGCTGCGCCTCCTGGCGGCCAAACAGCTCGTCGGTATGGATGCTGATCAGATGATTCAGGTGGGTGGCAATCACCGAGCTCGGGTCAACCACCGTATAGCCAAGGGTCTGTGCCAGCTCGCGCTGGACCTCTTCAATCCACAGCGCAGGCAGACCAAAGGTCGGCTCAACGCAGGCAATGCCGGGAACGTCGCCTTCGGCACAGCCCGGATTGATCGCCATAAAGCGCTCCGGCATGGTTTCACCGCGGCCAATCTCCACGCCCTTCAGCAGAATGCTGTACGAGGTCGGCGAGAGGTCGAGGTTGTCGCGGATATGCACCGCCGGCGGCAGAAAGCCCATCTGCTGGGCAAACTTCTTACGGATGCCGCGCACCCGCGTCAGCAGCTGACCATTTTGTTGCTGATCCACCATCGGGATCAGGCGGTAGCCCACTTCCAGCCCGAGCACGTCTTCCATCTGTACATCGGACCAGGTGGCTTCATTGACCTGCGCCGCTTCGGCCTCGGCCAGCGCTTTCTCTTCGGCGCTGCCCCCGGCCACGCCGGCGCGGGCGCTCTGCTGGCTCTCACGACCGCGCAGCCACCAGGCAATGCCCAGCAGCGCGGCGGTAAACAGCAGGAATACCAGGTTCGGCATGCCCGGGATCAGCCCCAGCAGGCCGATCACCGCGGCAGAGAGCACGATGACGCGCGGAGAGGTAAACAGCTGGCTGACCATCTGCTCGCCAACGTCCTGCTCGTTGACCACGCGGGTCACCACCACACCGGCGGCGGTGGAGATCACCAGCCCCGGGATCTGCGCCACCAGGCCATCGCCGATGGTCAGCAAGGTGTAGGTTTCAGCCGCCATCCCGGCGGACATATCGTGCTGCATGATGCCGATCATCAGCCCGCCCAGCACGTTGATCACCATGATCATCAGCCCGGCGATGGCATCGCCGCGCACAAACTTGCTGGCCCCGTCCATCGACCCGTAGAAATCGGCTTCCTGCGTCACTTCCTGGCGGCGGCGCTTGGCTTCGTCTTCGCCAATCAGCCCGGCGTTGAGGTCGGCATCAATCGCCATCTGCTTGCCCGGCATCCCGTCGAGGGTAAAGCGAGCGCCCACTTCGGCGATACGCCCGGCACCCTTGGTGATCACCATAAAGTTAATGATGATCAAAATGATGAACACAATGATGCCGATGGCGAAATTACCGCCCACCAGGAAGTTACCAAAGGCTTCAACTACCGCGCCTGCGGCTCCGGTGCCGGTGTGGCCTTCCATCAGGATCACCCGCGTGGAGGCGACATTCAGCGCCAGGCGCAGCAGCGTGGAGAACAGCAGCACCGTCGGGAATGCCGAGAATTCCAGCGTCTTCTGGGTGAACATCGCCACCAGCAGGATCATGATCGACAGCACGATGTTGAAGGTGAAGAACAGATCCAGCACGAAAGTCGGCAGCGGCAGGATCATCATCGCCAGGATGGTCATGATCAGCACCGGGCCGGCCAGCACCTGCCACTGGGTCTCTTTAAACTTCGGTAATCGTAACTGGGTGGCGAGATTAGCCATCACTCTTTACTCTCTTGGGCAAAATCCAGCGCGTCGGGCACGGGAAGGTTTTCAGGGGTGACAGGGCGCTGTCCAAAGCCTTTACGCCAGCGGCGCAGGCCGTAAACCCACGCCAGGACTTCTGCTACCGCGTTGTATAAATCAGCCGGAATGGGTGCGCCAATTTCGCAGTGGCGATACAGCGCACGCGCCAGCGGGGGCGCTTCCAGCATCGGAACTCTGTGGCTTTCCGCCAGTTCGCGGATGCGCAGGGCAATCAGGCCGCTGCCTTTGGCCACCACTTTTGGTGCGCCGAGGCTGCCGTCCTGATATTTCAGGGCGACAGAGTAGTGCGTCGGGTTATTGACCACCACGTCCGCATCGGGAACGTCGCTCATCATGCGCTGCTGCGACATGGCGCGCTGCATCTGGCGCACGCGGTTTTTAATCAGCGGGTCGCCTTCCTGCTTCTTGAACTCATCTTTGATCTCCTGATGGCTCATGCGCAGCTTCTTCCAGTTGCTGTAGATCTGGTAAATCACGTCAAAGGCCACCATCGGGATCAGCGACAGGATCACTGCCAGCATGCAGCCGATCAGCAGGCTGGCGATATCGCTGAGCGCCATGCCGAGCGGTTCGAAGATCAGCCGGATAAATTTCTCTTTATTCAGCAGCAGGTAAAGCCCGCCGCCGAGCGAGGCCAGCAGCACTTTTAAAATCGCCTTCAGCATCTCGGAGGCCATCTGCGCCGATAACATGCGCTTGATGCCGCTGAGCGGATTGAGCTTTTTCAGGTTCAGCTTGATCGACTTCGCGCTCAGGTTCAGCCCGCCAACAATCGGCTGTGCCGCAATTGCGGTAATAAACAGGCCACAGACAACCGGCAGCGTGGCGAGAGATGCCTGACCGAGCAGGCTGGCAGCGCGTCGCAGCATATGCGCCGGGTCGGCCGTCAGCAGCCGATCGAAAGTCAGTCCGTTGTGCAGCAGATGCATCAGACTGCGCGCCAGGCTCTCACCGCCACCGACCATCAGCCCCCATCCCACCAGCAGCATCAGCAGCGTGGTCAGCTCTTTTGAACGTGGGATCTGCCCCTCTTCACGCGACTTCGCCAGTTTTGTCGGCGTGGGGTCTTCGGTTTTTTCGTTATCACTTTCTTGTGACATAGCGGCGATTCAGTTAACTCAAAAGCCCAGTGATTCCAGCAGATCGTCCACCTGTTCCTGCGAGGCAACAATGCCTTCGGCGGTGGTGTTAATCTGCGGGCCATTTTTCAGATGGGCGTTTTCATCTGCATTAAGCGGCTCAATCTCCTGCATATTTTCCAGCAGGACGCTGATCAGCTCTTTCTCCACCACTTCTATCACATTGACCAGGCCGTGCAGCACCTGGCCGGTCAGATCCTGAAAGTCCTGCGCCATCATGATTTCGGTCAGCTGGTGGTTGGTGCTGCGGGTGACGTCCGGAACCTGACGGAGATAGGCACGCGTGGCGTTGACCAGCTCGCGCGCTTCTTCCAGCGGCTGCGGCTCGACAAACCAGGCATCCCAGCGGGCGTTCAGCGCCGTTGCCTCGTTACCCAGTGACTCCTGCAGCGGGCGGGCGACTTCCACACAGGTCAGCGCCCGGTCGGCAGCCTGGGAGGTCTTCTCCGCGACGTAGTCAAGGCGATCGCGGGTATTCGGGAAGGCCTCGGCGACTTCCTGTAAGGCCTGTTCGAGGCCAAGGTTAGCCATGCTGTTGCGCAGCACGCGCGTCAGCTGGCCAATACGTAAAAAGATGTCTTTAAAATTATCGCTGCCGGGTGAATTATTCTCTGTCATTGTCATTAACCGAGTTTTTCGAAAATTTTGCCCAGCTTCTCTTCCAGCGTGGCGGCGGTGAAAGGCTTAACGATATAGCCATTGGCGCCGGCCTGAGCAGCGGCAATAATGTTTTCGCGCTTGGCTTCTGCCGTAACCATCAGTACCGGGAGTTTGGCCATTGCCGCATCCGCGCGAATGGTCTTCAGCAGTTCCAGACCATCGATATGCGGCATGTTCCAGTCGCTGACCACAAAATCAAATTCGGCCGCGCGCAGCTTGTTCAGCGCATCCTGGCCGTCTTCCGCTTCTTCAATATTCTTGTAACCCAGGTCCTGTAGCAGATTGCGAACGATGCGGCGCATCGTGGCAAAGTCATCAACAACCAGAAAACGTAAGCTCTTATCCAACATGGTGTTATCCTGAAAATCCTCCTGCAAACGGTGGAGGTATCCCGCTGTTATTTAGCTGTTTTACTGCGATCCGCCGGCGTGAAGCTGTCGATCAGACGCTGGCTGATATGCTGTAGGTCCGTCACTTCGACCGCGGCCTGTAGCGCAATGGCTTCGCGCGGCATACCGAATACCACGCAGGTCTGCTCGCTTTGCGCCAGCGTCCAGGCTCCGGCCTGGCGCATCGCCAGCAGCCCGCGCGCGCCGTCGCTGCCCATCCCGGTCAGGATCGCCCCGGCGGCGTGCTGCCCGGCATGTTCTGCCACCGAATACAGCAGCACGTCGACCGAAGGGCGATGGCGGTTGACCGTCGGATTACTGTTCAGGCGGATCTGATAACCCTTGCCCTGGCGCACTATCTCCATATGACGATCGCCAGGGGCAATGTAGGCGGTGCCGTTCAGCACCGGTTCGCCTTCCTCGGCCTCTTTTACCGTCATCGCACACAGCGAGTTCATGCGCTGGGCAAACGACAGGGTGAAGCCCGCAGGCATATGCTGAGCGATCAGCACGGCGGGGCAGTGGGCTGGCATTGGGGTCAGTACCCGGCGCAGCGCCTCGGTGCCCCCGGTCGACGAACCGATAGCGATAATTTTTTCCATTCCGAGGCGCGGCGCGCTGATGCTGTGGCGTTCGCTGGCCGCCTGCACCCGCTGAGGGAATTCGACGCGCGCCGCCACGCGAATCTTATCGGCCACCTGCAACGCCCAGTGGTCGATTTCGCTGTTGTGCCTGACGTCCGGCTTAGCGATGAAATCCACCGCCCCCAGCTCCAGCGAGGTCAGGGTGGCTTCGGATCCTTTCGCCGTCAGTGACGAGACCATCACCACCGGCATCGGGCGCAGGCGCATCAGGCGTGAGAGAAACTCCAGCCCGTTCATACGCGGCATATCGATATCCAGCGTCAGCACGTCGGGGTTAAATTTCTTGATCAGCTCGCGCGCCGTGATGGGGTCAGCTGCCGTCGCCACCATCTCCATATCGTGCTGCTGGTTAACGACCGCCGTGATCATATTGCGCATCAGGGCTGAGTCATCGACGCACAGCACTCGTATCTTGCTCAACGTCCTGTCTCCGATAGTGCATAGACCGACTGCCCACGCAGGCGGAACGGACTTTGCCGATGGTTAAAATGCTCCGAATGGCCGACAAACAGCAGACCGTCAGGCTTCAACAGCTGGGCGAAGCGCTGGATCAGCTTCTGCTGGGTCGGCGCGTCGAAATAGATCATCACGTTGCGGCAAAAAATCGCGTCGAACGGGCCGGGCACATTCCAGTTCGCGTCCAGCAAATTGAGGCGCTGATAGTGGATAGCTGCCAGCAGCTCCTGCTTCACGCGCACCTGCTCGCTGTTATCCCCGGTGCCGCGTAAAAAGAACTGGCGCTTTTGCGCAGGGCTGAGGCTCTGCACGTCTGCCAGGCGGTAAACCCCGGCGCTGGCGCGCGCCAGCACGTCGGTATCGATATCCGTCGCCCAGATGCGCGGCCCGCCGATGGCCGGGCCGAGAACCTCATCCAGCGTCATGGCAATTGAGCACGGCTCTTCACCGGTCGAGGCCGCGGTACACCAGACGCGATAGCCACTGGCATGCTGGCGGGCATGTTCTGCCAGCGCTGGAAAGTGGTACGCCTCGCGGAAAAACGCGGTCAGGTTGGTGGTCAGAGAATTAATAAATACCTGCCACTCCGGGCTGTCCGGGCTGGATTCCAGGATCTGAATATATTCACTGAAGCGCGCTAACTTTAATTCACGCAGGCGGCGTGACAGGCGGTTAAATATCATGTCTCGCTTTTGTTCGGTGAGAACAATACCGGCACGCTGATATATCAGCTGGCTGATACGCTGTAATTCCCGGTCGCTCAGCGCGTCTGAGAGTTGGGGAGTGCGAAGCGGTACGCGCAAATTTTCATTCATGATGATGTTCGTCAATGCCTTAAACCGGCATGCTCATAACTTCCTGATAGGCGCTGAGCATTTTATTGCGCATCTGCACGCCAAAGCTGAATGCCACCGATGATTTCTGCATTGAGAGCATCACATCATTCAGGCCGACATCGCTTTTCCCGGACATAAAATCCTGGGTATTTTTCCTGGCTACCTGCTGTGTCTTATTGATTTCATTGATGCTGTTAAACAGAGCGTCCGAGAATGTCGCGCCGCCCACGTTATCTGTTAACTTTCCGGCAGAGAGGAAATCAGCGGATCCCGAAATTTTCTGGGCCTGGGCATGCATTTGTCCAATCACACTGTGAATTGATGCTGACATTATTTTATTCCGGCTAATTAATGAATTCTGGTGCAATAAAAATTGCGCAGCTTTTAGACGGATGCATATTAACACGGGGGAGAAATGGGCGAAAAACCCGATAAGCTGACAGAACTTCGAGCTTATTTATGCTTAAAAAAAACGCCTTTAGGACGATAATACGCCCCTCAAAATTTCTCAAAATATACGTTCATCGGCTGCTGTCTTGCATTACCGGCAGGCTTGTTCGCAGGTTTTGGCTGCGTGATTATTTCTTACAGGATTACGGCATGAGTGCCACAACAAATGATTTAAAGAGCAACCCGGCAGACAGTATAAAGGCGGCAATGAGCTCATTTCGCGCCAACCCTAAACTGCTGCTGGTTATCGCCGCTGCTGCGGCACTTTCCGCGATCATTGCACTGCTAATCTGGGCGAAGGAGCCGGGGTATCGCGTGCTGTTTAGCAACATCAGCGATGAGGATGGCGGTGCCATTGTCACTCAGCTGTCGCAGATGAATATCCCTTACCGCATCGATACGCCAGGCGGCGCCATTATGGTACCGGAAGGCATGGTGCATGAAGCGCGCATGAAGATGGCTCAGCAGGGGCTGCCAAAGGGCGGTTCCGTTGGCTTTGAACTGCTTGACCAGGAGAAGTTCGGCATCAGCCAGTTCAGCGAGCAGATTAACTTCCAGCGTGCGCTGGAGGGCGAGCTGTCACGCACCATCGAAAATCTTGGGCCAATCCTCACAGCCCGCGTGCACCTGGCGGTGCCAAAACCGTCGATGTTCGTGCGTGACCAGAAGCTGCCTACCGCTTCGGTCAGCGTCACCCTGGCGCAGGGCCGCACGCTGGATGACGGCCAGGTCACGGCGATTACGCATCTGGTCTCCAGTGCGGTCACCGGGTTACCGGCGGATAATGTCACTATCGTCGATCAGCGCGGCAACCTGCTGACGCAGAGCGGCGTGCGCGGCATGCAGACCTCACAGCTGAAATACACCAATGAGATCGAAACGGATTATCAGCAGCGCATCCAGCGCCTGCTGGCCCCGCTGGTGGGCGACAGCAATGTGCGCACCCAGGTCACCGCGCAGATGGACTTTACCCAGCAGGAGCGCACCGATGAGCAGTATCAGCCCAATGCAGACAGCGACAAAATGGCGATCCGCAGCCGCCAGTCCAGCCAGTCAGCGCAGGGCAACGGACGCACCACCGGCGGCGTTCCGGGCGCGTTAAGCAATACGCCGCCAACCCCGGCAACGGCTCCCCTGACGAAACCGCTGACGCCAGCCACTCCGGCGGCCAAGGGTCAGAACAACAGCACCAGCACGCAAACGGCAGGCGCGGGCAGCAACGAGAGCGCCCAGCCTTATAACAACCGCAACGATGAAACCACCAACTTTGAGGTTGATCGCACCCTGATCCACACCAAAACCAGCGTCGGGCAGATCCAACGCCTGTCGGTAGCGGTGGTGATTAACTACCTGCCTGCCGGCAAAGAGGGCAAGCCAGGCCCGCTGGCCGCCGCCGAGCTGGAGCGTATCAACACCCTGGTGAAAGAAGCCATCGGCTACAGCGCTGCACGCGGTGACAGCATCAATATCGTCAACTCAGCGTTTAACGGCGTAGAGGCTGAAGTGGTGCCCCCGCTGTGGCAGCAGCAGAGCTTCCTGGCGCTGATGATGTCCATCGCCCGCTATCTGGTGATTGCCATTATTGCCTGGGTGCTGTGGCGCAGGCTGGTGCAGCCAACCTGGACGCGCCATCAGGAAACCGCGATCCGTCGTATGGAGATGGAGCAGCAGGTACGCCAGTTTGAACTGGATGAGAAGAAGAAAGTGGCAGAGATGCAGGCTCATGCCAAAGCGCAGCGCCGCGTGGACAGCGAGATGAACAGTCAGCAGCTGCGCGAACTGGCGCAACAGGAGCCGCGAGTGATCGCCCTGGTCATGCGCCAGTGGATAAATAAGGAGCAGCAAAAACCATGAATGCCTGTGACAAAAGCGCCATCGTGATGCTGACGCTCGGCGATGAGCTGGCGGCCGAAGTCTTTAAGCATCTCAATGCCCACGAGGTCAAACAGATCAGTAGCTCGATGGTCAACATGGCCGGGTTTACCCATGATCAGATGTCAGCGGTGCTGGAAGAGTTTGCCAAAGATTCCAGCGAATACGCGGCGCTGAGCCTGAATACCAACGACTACCTGCGCAGCGTGCTGGTGAAAGCATTGGGCGAAGAGCGTGCCTCGTCGCTGCTGGAAGATCTGCTGGATACCCATCAGGGCAACAACGGCATTGAAACCCTGAACTTTATGGAGCCGCAGACGGTATACGACCTGATCCGCGACGAACATCCGCAGATTATTGCCACCATCCTCGTGCATCTGAAGCGTAACCAGGCGGCAGATATCCTCGGGCAGTTTGATGATAAAGAGCGTAACGACATTATGCTGCGTATCGCCACCTTTGGCGGCGTGCAGCCTGCCGCCCTGCAGGAGCTGACCGAAGTGCTCAATAACCTGCTGCACGGTCAGAACCTCAAGCGCAGCAAGATGGGCGGCGTACGCCCGGCGGCGGAGATCCTCAACCTGATGAAATCCCAGCAGGAAGAGGCGGCTATCGATGCCGTGCGCGAGTTCGACGGCGAGCTGGCGCAGAAAATCATCGACGAAATGTTCCTGTTCGAAAATCTGGTGGATGTCGAAGACCGCAGCATCCAGCGCATTCTACAGGAGATCGAAAGCGAAACCCTGCTGATCGCGCTGAAAGGGGCCAACGAGGCGCTGCGCGAAAAGTTCTTCCGCAATATGTCACGTCGCCAGGCGGATTTGATGGCCGAGGATCTCGCATCCCGTGGTCCGGTGCGCCTGTCGCAGGTTGAGGCAGAACAGAAATCCGTCCTGCTGGTGGTACGTCGCCTGGCCGAAACGGGCGAAATTCTGATTGGGAGCAGCGACGATGCCTACGTCTGATGAGCAGAATAAACTGCAGTGGCGCAGCTGGAAGCCGGATAATTTACTGGCTACAGAAAGCGTGCACGAGGAGCCGCTGCCGGTGACGAATAGCCCGGCCAGCGATGCCCAGTTCAAGGCCGAACTGGCACGATTGCGCAAGCAGGCGGAACAGCAGGGGTACAACCAGGGGCTGGCCCAGGGCCAGGAAGAGGGCAAAAAGCAGGGCTATGAAGCCGGATTCCACAGCGGGCACGAAGCTGGCATAGCGCAGGGCATCAGCGAGGCTCAGAGCGCCCAACGGGCGGCGATGAAGGACGTCGAAGCGTGGATCGCCTCCTTTAAGCTGTCGCTGGACAGCCTCGACAGCCTGATCCCCAGCCGGCTGGTGCAGCTGGCGTTGCAGGCGGTACAGAGCCTGCACGGCAGCGAGCAGGGCAGCAGCAATACCCAGCTACAGCAGCAGATTAAACAGCTGATGCGCCAGGATCCGCTGCTGAACGGCAAGATACGGCTGATGATCCACCCGGACGATCGTCCGCTGATTGACGCCGCCCTCGGCGAGACGCTGGCAGCGATGAGCTGGGAGCTGCATACCGACAGCCAGCTGTTACCCGGCGGCTGTCGCATTCTGACCGACGAAGTGGAGCTGGATGCCACCTTAGAAACCCGCTGGCAGAAGCTGTGCCAGCTGGCGCACGAGGAGCTATCCGCATGACAGCGCATCTGCAACGCTGGCTGGAGTCCATCGATCGCGTAGAGACGCGCATCGGCGATATCGCGCCGTTTCGCCAGTACGGCAGGCTGACGCGCGCCACCGGATTGGTGATGGAAGCGGTCGGGCTGAAGCTGCCGATTGGCGCGCTGTGCATCCTTGAACGCCAGACGCGTCACGGCGTAGTGCCGGTGGAAAGCGAAGTGGTCGGCTTCAAAGATCAGGTGCTGTATCTGATGCCGCTGGAGCACGTCGATGGCATTCTGCCCGGCGCCCGCGTTTACGCGCCGGAGTCCGAAGAGGTCGGCAAACAGCTGCCGGTCGGGCCACAGCTGCTCGGCAGGGTGCTGGACGCCCAGGGCCGCCCGCTGGACGGGCGCCCGGCGCCGCTGAAAACCGACTGCGCCAGCCTGTTTACCCAGCCGCTGAATCCGCTGCATCGTGACCCGATCAAAAAAGTGCTCGATGTCGGCGTGCGCGCCATTAACGGCCTGCTGACCGTCGGGCGCGGCCAGCGCATGGGGCTGTTTGCCGGATCCGGCGTCGGGAAAAGCGTGCTGCTCGGCATGATGGCGCGCTTTACCGATGCCGACGTCATCGTCGTCGGCCTGATCGGTGAACGCGGACGCGAGGTGAAAGACTTTATTGAAAATATCCTCGGTGAAGAGGGGATCCAGCGTGCGGTGGTGATTGCCGCCCCGGCGGATGTGTCACCGATCCTGCGCATGCAGGGCGCGGTGTACGCCACGCGCATTGCCGAAGATTTTCGCGATCGCGGCCTTAACGTGCTGCTGATTATGGATTCCCTGACGCGCTTCGCCATGGCGCAGCGTGAGGTGGCGCTGGCGATCGGCGAACCCCCGGCGACCAAAGGCTATCCGCCATCCGTGTTTGCCCGCCTGCCCGCGCTGGTGGAAAGGGCCGGTAACGGTATGCCCGGCGGCGGTTCCATCACCGCGTTCTACACCGTCCTGACCGAAGGCGACGATCAGCAGGACCCGATTGCCGACTCGGCACGCGCCATTCTCGACGGCCACATTGTTCTGTCGCGCCGTCTGGCGGAGTCCGGGCACTACCCGGCAATCGATATTGAAGCGTCGATCAGCCGCGCAATGACCGAGCTAATCCCGCACCCGCAGTACCGCCAAGTGCAGACCTTTAAGCAGCAGCTCTCCTGTTACCAGCGCAACCGTGACCTGGTCAGCGTTGGCGCTTACGTGGCGGGCAGCGATGCGCTGCTCGACCAGGCTATCCAGCACTATCCGGCGATGGAAGCGTATCTGCACCAGGCGATCCACGAAAGCTGCGATTACGACCGGGCCGTCAGCGCGCTGGCGCAGCTGTTTCCTGACGTTACCGCACAGGGCATAAGCCGATGAAAAGCCAAAATACGATGGTCATGCTGCGTGAGATGGCCGCAGAGAAGTTAACGCAGGCCACGCAGGCGTTAGGCAGCGCGCAGCAAAACTGGCAGCAGGCGCTGACCCAGGGCAAGCAGCTGGAGGGCTATGAACGTGAATACCAGCAGTCGCTGCGCAGCGGCATGCAGAGCCGCGGCATGAGCGTGGCCGACCTGGTGAATCATCAGGCGTTTATTTTAGCGCTGAATCAGGTCGTGAAGCAGCATGACCAGCACGTCAGCCAGTGTGAGCTGAACGTCACCCAGGCGAAGCAGAGCTGGATGCAGGACAAGCAGCGGCTCAACGCGTTTGAGACCCTGCTGACGCGGCGTGAAAACGCCCGCACCCTGGCGGAAAACCGCCATGAACAAAAAATGATGGACGAGTTCGCGCAGCGAGCCGGGCAAAAAAGAGACAGGCTATGAATATTGATATCAATGTGCTGCTGGGCAGTGCGGCCCGCAGGCTGGCAGGGCCTGATGAGACGCTGGCTGCAGGGGAAGCAGGGCACTTTGCTCAACTGCTGGCAGGATTGACGGACGACGCGCCGCTGCTGCCGGAAGCGCTGGTGGATGTGGAATCGCTGCTGCCAGGGCAGCCCGGGGAAGAGATTCCGGGCGCGCCGCTGGCGGAAGGGGTTGCTGCGGATGACCAGAGTACTCTGCCGCCAGTGATTGGCGCGGATGACAACTCCGCCCTGCCAGAGATTGTGCTGCTGACGCCCGACGCGGTGCTGCCCGCTCAGCCAGCCCTGCCCGATGGCTGGCAGCTACAGCAGCTGGTGGCGCAAAACGCCGGGGCAGATGCGCAGGATGCCCCATTGCTGCGCGAGGTAACGGCGGACGTGCGGCCATCGCGCTCCCCGGTGCCGCGCCAGCCGTTGCCGCTCAATCAGGCGGCGAACGCCGTAGCGGAAACGCTGCCAGCTACCCTGCCGCAGCTCGGCGCGCTGGCCGTCAACACCACTAAACCGCTGGTGGTCAGCCCTGAGGGCGAGGCTTTGCTGCCGCTGGATAGCCGTAGCACCAGCGATGCGCCGCTGATGGCGGCGCCGCGTCCGGTACTGACCGCCATAACCTTGCCCGCTCCGGCAGCGCCGCCAGTCGTCGTTAACCCGCACCCGGTTGGCACCCCGGCATGGCAGCAGTCACTCGGTCAGCAGCTGGCGATCTTCAGCCGTGACGGCGTGGATAGCGCGCAGATCAAGCTGCACCCGGAAGAGCTGGGCGCGCTGCAAATCACCCTGCGCATGCAGCAGAACCAGGCGCAGCTGCATATCGTCAGCGAACATCCGCAGGTGCGTCAGGCGCTGGAAGCCGCAATGCCGCAGCTGCGCAGCGCGCTGGCAGAAACCGGCGTCCAGCTGGGGCAGACCAGCGTCAGCGCGGATAATCCGCATTTCGCAGGCGCTCAGGCCCAGGGCAACGGTTCATCCGGCCATGGCCACGCGCGGCAGGGGGCCGCTGAACCTCTGCGGGAAGAGGAGATGACTCCGCCGATCGCGCTGCATAACCTGAGCTCCGCTGCCGGGATTAATACCTTTGCATGATGCAGTGAAATACCCGCACTAATGGAACTTCATCAGGTAATTATCCTGGTGAATAAGTGGACTACAATACGCGCCTTATCTGGTCTGACAGAAACCGGAACAGCGCTTTCATTACAGAGTTTATTAAATGAGTAATAAAAATAAAAAAAAGGGTGGCAGCTCGAAGCGCCCATTTCTTATGGCTTTGATGTTTATAGTGACGATTGCGGCCTGTGGTTTTGCGGGTTATATGTTTTGGGAAATAAAAAAGTTAAAGAGTCATTCTGCCGGTGCGGATAAAACCGTGGAAGTAAAAAAACCGCAGGAAGTGGAGCCAATCTATCAGTCTTTAAGCACTTTTACCGTCAGCCTCAAGCCCACAGAAAAAGAGAGCGATCGCGTGCTGTTTATTGGCCTGTCGCTGCGCATGGCGGATAAAGAGTCGATGCTGACCCTGGGAAAATTTCTGCCGGAATATCGCAGTCGCCTGCTCATCCTGCTGTCGAAGTTAAGTTATGAAGAGCTGTCCACCAGTGAAGGTAAGCAGCAGTTGATGGACAAAATTAAAGATGAAGTGAGTAAGCCACTGGCATCTAAACAGGCGGTCAAAGTCACTGATGTCCTGTTTAACGAATTTATTCTGCGGTAATAACCATGTCTGATAACTTTTTATCCCAGGCGGAAATCGATCATCTGCTCAATGCCGACAGCGACAGCAGCGTTGAACCGCTGAATAGCGCCGCCGATCATGAGGCGAAACCCTACGACCCGCACACCCAGCGGCGGGTGATCCGCGAGCGTCTGCATTCGCTGGAGATTATTAACGAACGCTTTGCGCGCCAGTTTCGTATGGGGTTATTTAACCTGCTGCGCCGCAGCCCGGATATTACCGCCGGAAGTATTAAGATCCAGCCGTATCACGAGTTTGCCCGCAACCTGCCGGTGCCAACCAACCTGAACCTGCTGCATTTGAACCCGCTGCGCGGTACTTCGCTGATGGCGTTCTCGCCGGGGCTGGTATTTATGGCAGTGGATAACCTGTTCGGCGGCGATGGCCGCTTTCAGACCAAGGCCGACGGGCGCGAGTTTACCCCGACCGAACAGCGGGTGATCCACCGCATGCTGACCATGGCGCAGGAAGCTTATGAGTTTGCGTGGAGCACTATCTACAAGATCAAAACGGAATATATCCGTTCTGAAGTGCAGGTGAAATTTACCAATATCACTTCGTCACCCAATGATGTGGTGGTGACGACGCCGTTCTCGGTGGAGATTGGATCGCACAAGGGCGAGTTCAATATCTGTATTCCGTTCAGCACCATTGAACCGCTGCGTGAAGTACTGAGCAACCCACCGATGGAGAATCCCGGTCACGAAGATACCCGCTGGCGCGGCCTGCTGGTCAGCCAGATGCGGGAGACCGAGCTGGAGCTGGTGGCGCAGTTTGCCGATGTGGATACCCGTCTTTCGAACGTGATGAATCTCAAAATTGACGATGTGATCCCATTAGATAAGCAGGAGCTTATTGCCGCCCGTGTCGGCGGCGTGCCGGTATTTACCGCGAAATATGGCTCCGTGAATAATCAGTATGCTCTTCGCATAGAGCAGATGATTCAATCCGCATTACACACGTTTGATAAGGAGTAATTTCCCCATGAGCGACAATAAACTCTCGTCGGGTTCTGAGACGGATGACCTTTGGGGGGAGGCGATGAGCGAGCAGAGTTCAGCGGGAATGACCCAGCCAATATCAGCGCCACAATTTTCGGATGAACTTAATTTAATCCTCGATATCCCGGTCAAAATGACGGTAGAGCTGGGTCGCACCAAAATGACCATTAAAGAGCTGCTGCGCTTGAGCCAGGGGTCGGTGGTGTCGCTTGACGGCCTGGCGGGTGAACCGCTGGATATCCTGATTAACGGCTACCTGATTGCGCAGGGCGAAGTGGTGGTGGTGTCCGATAAATTTGGCATCCGCATTACCGATATCATTACCCCGTCCGAGCGTATGCACCGCCTGAGCCGCTAATGAAAACCTCTTCTTCAATGATCAACACGGCCTCAGCAGGCGGCAACGATTCCGTGCTGCTGACCGTCTCCGGTGCGCTGGCGCTGATTATCCTGGTGATGGTGCTGCTGGCCTGGATGGCGCGCCGCAGCGGTATCGCCCGTCGCTTTAATGACGGCAGCCTGATTGCGGTGGTCGCCAGTAAATCGCTGGGCGCCCGCGAGCGCATCGTGCTGATTGACGTTGAGGATCAGCGTCTGGTGCTGGGCGTGACGGCGACGCAGATCGCCTGCCTGGCCACGCTGGCGAAACCGTCCAGCGCGCAGCCAGAGGTTGCGCCAGCAGGCGCGGTAAGTTTCGGCCAGCTGCTGCATAAGTTCAGCCAGAAACATCGCGGGGGTGCGGCATCATGACGCGCGCCTGCCTGCTGCGGCTGCTCTGCGGCCTGGGCGCACTGCTGCTGCCTGCCGCGAGCGCGCTGGCGGCCAACAGCGATATCACCCTGGCGAACCCGCAAAGTGATGGCGGCTGGACGCTGCCGGTACAGACGCTGGTGCTGCTCAGCTCGCTGACTTTCCTGCCTGCGCTGCTGCTGATGATGACCGGCTTTACCCGTATTGTCATCGTACTCGGGCTGATGCGTAACGCGCTCGGCACGCCGACGGCACCGCCAAACCAGGTACTGGTCGGGCTGGCGCTGTTCCTGACCTTTTACGTGATGTCGCCGGTGTTTAACCAGATCTACGATGAAGCCTGGCAGCCGCTGCAGGACGATAAGATCACCATGGAAGTGGCGCTGGAGAAGGGCATCAAGCCGCTGAAGGCCTTTATGCTGGACCAGACGCGGGAAAACGACCTGGCAATGTTCGCGCAGATCGCCAAAGCCGGGGAGTTCAACACGCCGGAAGAGGTGCCGCTGGGCATTCTGGTGCCGTCATTTATCACCAGCGAGCTGAAAACCGCGTTCCAGATCGGCTTCACCATCTTTATCCCGTTCCTGATTATCGACCTGGTGATTGCCAGTATTCTGATGGCGCTGGGGATGATGATGGTGCCGCCCGCCACCATTGCGCTGCCGTTTAAGCTGATGCTATTTGTGCTGGTTGACGGCTGGACCCTGTTAATGGGCTCGCTGGCGCAGAGCTTCTACAGTTAGGTAACCCGCCATGACTCCTGAAAGCGTTATGAACCTCGGCATCCAGGCGATTAAACTCGGCCTGATGGTCGCCGGGCCGCTGCTGCTGGCCGCGCTGGCCACCGGCCTGATTATCAGTATTTTGCAGGCCGCCACGCAGATTAACGAAATGACCATGACCTTTATTCCCAAAATCCTGGTGATTGTCGGCATTGCGGTGATCCTCGGCCCGTGGATGATGCGTAACTTTATCGAATACACCCGCGCGCTGATTATCAACATTCCGTCAGTTATCGGCTGATGGCCTTTTCAGTTCCCCTGCCGCAGATCTATGAGCTGCTCAGCCACTATTTCCTGATTATGGTGCGTATTGCCGCGCTGTTAACCGTGGCGCCAGTCTTTAGTGAGAAGGGCGTCAGCGTGCGCGTGCGCGTTGGGTTATCGATCCTGATTGCCGCGCTGATTGGCGGCCAGCTGCCGGACAGCCAGATTGCGCTGTACTCGCTGCAGGGCGTCTGGGCGGTGGCAAAACAGGTGCTGATCGGCGCGGCGTTAGGGCTGTCGATCCAGCTGCTGTTTGTCGCGGTGAAAATGGCCGGGGAGATGATTGGCATGCAGATGGGCCTGTCGTTCGCCACCTTCTTTGACCCTAATGCCGGGAATATTCCGGTGATCTCACGCTTCCTCAATCTGCTGGTCACTCTGCTGTTCCTGGTGTTCAACGGTCATCTGTGGCTGATTGCGATGGTCGCTGCAAGCTTCCAGCAGCTGCCGGTGGATGATGCTCCGCTGCAGTTGGGCGGGTTTTACCTGCTGGTCAATCAGGCCGGCATGGTTTTTCAGCAAGGGCTGATGCTCGGGCTGCCGATTATCGCGCTGCTGCTGTGCATTAACTTTATCCTCGGCCTGCTTAACCGCATGACGCCGCAGCTGTCGATATTTGTTATCGGCTTCCCGCTGACGCTGACCGTCGGCATGATGGCGCTGTCGCTGATTTCCCAAACCCTCGCACCGTTTATCGAAAGGCTGATGGCAACGGTATTTGATCATATGGCCGCCCTCATTCACGCCCTGGCTTAATATCCGCTAAAAAGTTTAATTGTCACCACTTATGCCCGTTTATCCGCAGCTCGACTTTTCCCGCTGAATGATAGAATTTTACCCTGGTCATATTCTTATTTTATGGCGCACAGCGCAGGCAGGATTCACCCTCACTCAGGAATTATTTGTGGCAAGTTTATATACCTCATGGCATCACTCTCCTACGGCAATTTCGGCTGCGGCCTGGCTTTATAATTACAGCTGTAGCGATATTTCTGGCGCCGCTATTCTGGAAATTGGCTGCGGGAATGGCGCTAATTTAATTCGTCACGCCACGATTTATCCACAATCAACTTGTGTGGGTGTGGATATTGATGCGCAGCGTATCGAGGCAGCGCAGAATAATGCCCGCCAGTCTGAGATGAATAATCTCCACCTTTACTGCATGGGCTTACAGGATCTGCTGTCCATAGATGCGGGCCGCTTCGATTATATTATTATCCCGGCGATGTACACGCTGCTGGATAACAGCGCGCGCAGTGCACTGATGCAATGGTGCCAGCGGCAGCTCAACGATAATGGGATTATCGCGGTGCGCTGGAATACCCTGCCGGGGGCCAGAAGCCAGAAGATATTACAGCAGTCGATTGCCTTCCACTGTGCTGCAGCGCAGAGCGAACAGGCGTGGCTGACCAGCGCCAGAGCGATGCTGACATTTATGGAGATGACCGACAGCAGAGGGGAAGTGAAAGCGGCGGCAGCGTCGGCACAGAAGCTGACTGATGCCGAGCTGCTTGGACAGTATCTTGAAGATAATCAGGACGCCTGTCTGCTGAGCGATTTCGCGCAGCGGGTGAAGGCCGAGCGGCTGCAGCTGCTGGGAGATGTCGTGCCGCAGTCTGAGCTGGCTGAGCATTACGGCGCGCCGCTAGCCCTGCTGCACCAGACCGTTGCTTCAGGCAGTCATGCTCTTCAGGCGCAGCAGTACCTCGATTTTGCCGTGCAGCGCAGCGAGCGCTTTAGCCTGCTGATTAGCGCGAAATCCGGCCACCCTTTCAGCCACCGTCCGGAACTCAACCAGTTAAAGACGATGCATTGGGCGGCGAGCTGTGCGCTGACCGAAGATGAAAACCAGCGTATCACCCGCTACGGTGAAAAGGTCAATACCCGCAGCCCTGATATTCGCCGCCTGTTCGACTGGCTGAGCGCCGCCTGGCCGCGCAGTCTCAGCACAGAACAACTCATCCAGCTGACGCTGGAACCAGAAAACCCGGTCGACCATCGCGAAAGGATGATGGCCGCGCTGGAAGAGCTGTTCCTCAATAAGCCGCCATCGCTGTATCTCAGCGCCGCGCCGTCACCCTATAACCGTGCCGAGGGTGAGCTGAAGCTGATCTGTGATTTCAGCACCACGGAAGTGGCCGACGGCGCTTACTGCGCCCGTACCAACGGGTGGGGCGAGCGGCTGGCGTTTAAGCGTGAAGAGTTTGCGGCGTGGCAGCGATGGCCGCACCCGGATAATTTGAGCGATGCAAGATACGCCATTGAACTGGCGGGCAAAGGCCTGCTTATTGGCAGCGCTACCAGCTGGGCGCACTTCTGGCAGCGCATCATTGCCTGTGGCGATCGCGCCTTGATTGAGGGCGCCATGCGCGCATTTCTGCTGGCTACCAGTGCAGAAAAGCAGGGCGGCTTGTTATCAGCCAGTATGGAACGTAGCCTGCGAGCAATAAAACCGCGTGTCAGCGTCAACCCCAAAAAAGCGTCTAAAGCCCAGCAGTTGCTCAATGCAGGGCATATTCAGCAAGCCCGCGAGGATATTGCCGGGCTATTGATAGAGCACCCCACGGACAGTACCTTACTGATGCTGGCGGCCGCGGCCTGCAATAAGGCGGGAGATAACGAAACGGCGCTGACGCTGCTGGCGAGAAGGCTTGGACAGGGCGGCGATCTGCACTCCGTGCTGAATTCGCTGGCGCGGGTGCTTACCAGCCTTGAGGCAAAATCATCTACCCCACGATTACTGTTTCAGCAGCTGTTAAAGCAGGATGACAAAAACGGCGAGCGCTGGCTGGATTTATCCAGCTGCTACCACGCAATCGACGATAAAATACGCGAGGAGCAGTGCCTGCAGGCTTCCTTAAAGCATGATGCGAAAAACAGCATCTGCCTGTTACGTCTGGCCACCCTGTATAGCCACACCGGGCGGATGGAAGAGGCAAAAGCGCTGTGCACGCAAGCGCTGGCATTACCGATGGGCGCTATTAATCGGCTAAATAGCCATGCGCTTTACCTGTTTCTTTTGTCCCATGATGCCGTTCTCAGTGCGGAAGAAAAATTCCATGCCCACGTCGATTTTGGCGTGCTGGCCAGCCAGTGGGCGCAAAGCACTACGCTGGCGCGAAGCGCACAGACTCCTTCGGACGGCAGGGGCAAAATCCGCATTGGCTTCGTTTCAGGGGATTTAAGAGGGCACCCGGTTCATCATTTCATTTACCCGGTGTGGCACAGCATCAATCGCGACCGCTATGAACTGTATGCTTATGCAACGGGCAGAGAGGATCGGATCACCCAGCAATATCGCGACACTGCGACAGTGTTTCGCAGCGTTGCGGCCCTGAGCGCGCTGGAACTGGCGCAGCAAATTGCCAGCGATAATATCGACGTGCTAATCGATCTCTCTGGCTTTACCGAAGGTAACCGCCTGCTGACCTTTGCACTGAAACCCGCTGCGCTACAGATGTCATGGATTGGATTCGTCGGCACCACCGGGCTGCAGCAGATGGATTATTACATTGCCCACGATCATTTAATGGCACCCGGTGAGCTGGATGCGATCTTCACGGAAAAATTAGTCTCCCTGCCTTCAGCAAAAATATTTGAATACAGCTCAGTGGCGCCGGAAGTGGGTAAACTGCCGGCGTTGAAAAATGGCTATCTGACGTTAGGTAATTTCAACCGGCCGCAAAAACTGACGCCAGCAATCCTCGACTGCTGGGCCAAAATCCTGCGTACGTTGCCACATGCCCGACTGCTGTTCGCCTATATGGACGATGAACGGATGATCGACAGCTATCGAGTAGAAATGACCCGGCGTGGCGTCAATCCTGAGCAGCTGGATTTTCGTATGAAGCAGAGCTTTGCTGACTATCTGGCTATGCACAATGAGGTCGATATTCTGCTGGATTCACACCCTTATTCTGCCGGAACGACCGCACAGCATGCCAGCTGGATGGGCGTGCCTCTGGTGACGACGACGGAAGGATCTGCCGTTTCCCGTACTACGGCGGCAACGATGAAAACCTTCAACCTCGGCGAGTTTGTCACCGCCAGCCTGGATGAGTATGCAGAAAAGGTGATTGAGCTCGATCGGCGCTATGACTGTCTCAGCGCCATTCGTCAGTCGCTGCGCGCACGTATCAAACAGCGCGAAGCCAGCCATAGCCATAATGCGGTTTACTTTGAACAGATGATCGAAACCGTCTGGCAGCGTCATCAGGCGGGCGAGGCACCGTCTGCGCTGTTTATCGAAGATCAACACCGCTGGGATGAGCAACACGATGTCATCAAATAAAAAAACCTTTGTTACCCGCCCGCTCATGCCGCCACTGGCCGAGTTTATGCCTTATCTTGAGCAGATCTGGAGCAACCAGATTTTAACTAACAATGGCCCTTACCATCAGCAGTTGGAAAACGCATTGGCCTCTCACCTTGGGGTGGAGCATCTGAGCCTGTTTTCCAACGGTACCATTGCCTTACTGACCGCATTACAGGCGCTGAGGGTGTCCGGCGAAGTGATCACCACGCCCTACTCATTTGTTGCTACCGCCCATTCGCTGCTGTGGAATGGCCTGACGCCGGTATTTGTCGATACCGAAGCGGGCGGATTTAATATGGATGCGGATAAAATTGAGCAGGCGATCACCGCCAACACGACCGCAATCATGCCGGTGCACTGCTACGGGATCCCCTGCAACAGCGCGCGCATTCAGCAGATCGCTGACCTGTATGGCCTGAAAGTCATTTACGATGCCGCCCATGCCTTCGGCGTGCAGCACAACTCGCGCAGCGTGCTGCTGGAGGGCGATCTGTCGGTGCTGAGTTTCCACGCTACCAAGGTTTTCAATACCATTGAAGGGGGGGCAATTATCAGCCACAGCGCCAGCATGAAGCGGCGTATCGACCTGCTAAAAAACTTTGGTATTGCTGATGAGACCACTGTGGTGGCGGCGGGAATCAATGGCAAAATGAACGAGTTGCAGGCGGCTTATGGCTTGCTGCAGCTGGAGCATATCGAACATGCGATCGGCCAGCGCGCGGCGGTGGATGCCCTATACCGTCAGGGGCTGGCCGGGGTGAAGGGCATTCACGTTCCCCAGGTGCCGCAAAACGTGGCCTGGAACTATGCGTATTTCCCCCTGGTGGTCGAAGCGGAATATGGGTTAAGCCGTAACGCCCTTTACCAGGCGCTCGTCGCACAAAATATTATCTCACGCCGCTACTTCTATCCGCTGATCAGCAGCTTCCATATCTACCGTCACTCGGCCGGGGCCAATCCTGACAATCTGCCGAATGCGCATCTGGCTGCCGATCGAGTGATCTGCCTGCCGCTCTATCCGGGACTGGAGCGGGATGTCATTGAGGTTATTCTCGGGATTATCAGACGCTATGCGCCAAAAGACACTGCGGCATAGTCGTAGCGCGCCAGAACTATGGGGCTGGCGCGGTAATGAATTTTTCCAGCGCCAGCGGGTTACGCTTGCGCTGGTTGATTTTTCGGGCGGGTGAACCGGCATAGATTGTCCACTCCTCACAATCTTTGGTGACGAGGGAGTTGGCGCCAATCGCGGTGCCATCGGCAAGAGAGCAGCCAGGCATAATGCTGGCCTGTGAGCCAACAATGGCGTGACGGCCAATCTCGATCGGGGCCGACGTCACATTGGTGAGGTGCGAGGGGACCATTGGATTGGTCATAAACTGCCCGCTATAGTCGTCGCTTTTGGTATACAGCCTGACGCCGTGCGACAGACAGGAGAAATCGCGCATTACGATCCCCGCACTGGCAAGCAGGGTGCAGTGACTGCCGATATGAATGTAACTACCCAGCGTTAAATACCCCTCTTCAGGCGCAATGATAGTGGTAAAACCATCAATTCTGACATGGTCACCCAGACTAATATTACCTAACCCGACAATGGTGCAGTTTTTCGCCACCCGCACATTTTCCCCTGCCGACTTGAAGCCGATCTCCCTTAACTGCTTACCGCTGTAATAACCCGGATTCAACCTTTCCATCGCTGTTCTCTCAGAGTCTGATTGGCAGGTATTTTAAGCGATATGTCCCCCGATCTTTAGCGCGTTAAGCGGGCAGGAATTGAGCCAATTAGTGGTGATACCCCCGATCGTCAGTTAACACAGACCGTACGCGGTGTGGTTTCACTGCCTGTCGCAATGGCAAAACCGTTTAACAGATAGATCCAGGTGGTGCTTTTTTCACCGGGCTTGATATGCGGGAAAACGTACTGTAAGACCTGCTGATCGCTGCTTTGATCGCCCAGCTTGCGGCTCTGTTCCAGCACCGTGCTGTGCAGACGATTCTGTCTCAGATGTCCCTCAATGATCACTTCGCGCAGCACCGTTACCGCCCGCATCGATGGCATTCCGCTGGTGTAGTGCTGGATGGTGCCGTTATACACGGTACGCACCTCTAACAGCCCTTCACGATAGGAGTGATAAACGCCACGGGCTACGGTCCAGTGGTTATTATCATCAATGGAGTAGTAGGATACCGGCGCCACGCAGGTATTTTTCAATGGATAAAACATCACCTCTTTCACCCAGAAGAATAGCAGTACCAGCAGGAAGCTCCCGCCAGACCACAGCAGGGTGGAGGACTTAACGTTTGGTAAAATAATACGACTCACAATTATTCTCCGAGGTTCGCAGCGGGATAGCACAAGCAATCAGCCCCATATGACGGGGGGAATGGCCAATAGTGATGTAGAGGAAGCGCGCTTTTTCGGCATTAGTTTCATAACTGCTGGCATAAAGTGCATAGAGTTGAAGCGTCTGGACTACCGTTTTTTGCTGTGCGGCGGACAGCTCCCCCTGCGGAACCCACACTTCGGTCTCGGGCGGTATTGCCTCCCCTTGCCAGCGTATAAAGTCGGTGCGCTGCGGCGTAAATTTAAAATACCCGCTGATGATCAACACCGCCAGCCAGCCCAGTAACGCCCCGACGGCACAGGCCAAAAGACGGCGTGGCCACACGGCGGTTTTTTCGCCTGATAGGGTCGCGGGCAGCGGCGGCAGCGGCGGTGAGGCCGCTGCTGGCGGGATGGGGGGCTCTACCTGAGGAATGCTGGCCTCAGCGTGGCGCGCAGCGGTAATCACGGCCACCTCTTTATTGACGATCAGGCGATAGCCGCTGCGGGTAACGGCAACCAGCTGGATCCACTCGTCAACCTTCAGCGTCACCAGCGCGCGGCGGATTTTGGTGATCATCACACGGACGCTGTTTTCGGTGACTTCTACCCCGGAATTGCGCCAGCCGATATCCATCAGCTGTTCATAGGACAGGACGTTCTCTTTCTCCTCCACCAGCGCTTTCAGGCAGCGGCAGGCAGAAGCCGGCAGCGTGACGCTGCTTCCGTTTTTAATATTCGACAGCGTGCGGGTACGCCGGTCGAGTTTTAGCGAGGTGCCAATGGCGATAGTGTTATGCATAAGAGTGACGAATCTTCTTTAAGAGTTATTATATTTAGTGAGCTATTGATTTAATTGAATGTATTAGGATTTTTCCTAGTAAGGGAAAGGAGCGCCAGGCCTGAAACGGTTGCTGTATTTAGCATTGTTAATGTTTTAATAGTGATGGAAGGGCTGCTTCTTTCTGTTAATTTATTAATTTCACAGCGTATTATGCACCACATATGGCCAAAAGTCGCGATGGTTGCCAGGGTTATTAATCTTGTAAATGCTTGTTAATTAGCAAATGGACATTGAATATTCTGCTATGAGCGAAAGAGATTTAACTTTGTTAATCGTGATTAATAGGCAGAAAGCAGGGCGTGGGAGTGGTGAAGTATTCAGTTAATTAATGGTACTTGGCGCACGTATAAAAAAGCCCTCCCCAAAGGGGAGGGCTGCAGCCCAGAATTGACAGGATGGGCTGGAAACTTACGCGAATTAACGCAGCAGCTGCAGCACGTTCTGTGGCACCTGGTTGGCCTGGGACAGCACGGTGATACCGGCTGACTGCAGGATGTTGGCACGGCTCATCGCCGACACTTCAGAAGAGAAGTCTGCATCAAGGATGCGTGATTTCGCTTCAGTCATGTTGTTCACGGTGGTGTTCAGGTTGCTGATGATGGAGTTAAAACGGTTCTGCACCGCACCCAACCCAGAACGGAAGCTGTCAACCTGCGCCAGCGCAGCATCCATCGTTTTCAGAATGCCGTTGCCAGAGTTCAGCTCTTCCATTTTCTGCAGATCTTTGATGCTCAGATCGTCAGTTTTAGCTGCGGTGAAAGTACCACCTGCATCATCCAGGTCCATAGCGATACCGGTCTGCTTACCCGTGGTGGCATCGGTGTGTACCGCGTAGTAAGAAACGTCGCCGTTCTTATCTGCCAGACCGATCACTTCCATGTTGGCGACAGAAGAGGCATCACCGCCCAGTTCAGTGGCGATAGCTTCCAGGTCCGCAGCTTGCAGCGTATGCTTGTTGCCGCTGGGCAGAGTAATCTCTTTGCCTTCACCGTAGGTCTGCAGTTCACCCTTAAGTGTGCTTGGCCCGCTACGCAGGATATCGCTATCCACTGCGCTCAGGACTTTGCCTGCGGTGACAGAGTCAAGTACGCCAGCACCGGCACCGGCACCATCGCTGACCATATTAATTTCGGTGGCTTTATCATTCACTTTGTCATAGGCAATGTACTGAGTTTTGCCATCTTTATCGGTGGTGCTGTACAGCTCAAGGTCCGCCACTGCACCTGCACCGACGGCGGTGGAGATGAGGCCCATCGCCGCAGCATCCAGCGTAATTTCGTCAGCAGTACCTGCGCCAATGGTAGCATCAGAGGCAACGCTGGCACCCGATGCTTCCAGCGTTGGCTTGTCGTATTTGCCGTTCAGGGCATTCATTACGCTGTAGTCATCCAGACCCAGTTTTTCCAGGTCCATTGCCGGCAGGTCGATACCGATAGTCTGACCGTCTTTCGCGCCGATCTGAATCTGCAGTGAAGAAGTTGAGCCATCCAGCACGTTTACGCCGTTGAATTCAGTGTCTTTGGCGATACGGCCGATTTCAGCCAGACGCGCGGTGACCTCTTCCTGGATAGATTTTTTATCCGATTCTGAGTTGGTGCCGTTCAGCGCCTGCTCGGACAGGCGACGGATGTTCAGCAGGTTGTCATTGATCTCGTTCAGCGCACCCTCAGTGGTCTGCGCCAGGGAGATACCGTCGTTGGCATTACGGGCCGCCTGAGTCATGCCTTCGATGTTGGCAGTGAAGCGGTTGGTGATCGCCTGACCCGCTGCATCGTCTTTGGCGCTGTTAATACGCAGGCCAGAAGAGAGACGCTGGATAGCGGTACCCAGAGAAGCCTGTGATTTGTTCAGGTTAGTCTGAGCCATCAGGCTCAGTGAGTTAGTGTTAATGACCTGGGCCATATTTAAATCCTCTTGAATAGGTTGGATTGTATTAAAAGCTATTAACTTATGCGTCGTTCGTTGTTGCGCATAACTAAGCTATCGGTGGGAATTAAAAATGACTGAAATTTATTTCGCGTAATAATTTAAATCATCAAATTGCAGTCAACTATGACGCTAATTATCCGTTTAGGGAGGCGGGCTTTCCTTTATGCGAAATTCAAAGCGGAGAACAGATGGCACCCGTGTTCGATTAAGGGTGGGCAGTTGTCGCCAGAACTGTAAAAAATTAAACTAAAGTGAAAAATATCCGATGGCTATTTATGTGATAACACATTAACCCTACGAGCAGGAGAGTAAAATGGCCGGGTTTGCAATTCCAGGGCTGGGTTCTGGCGGTACCATCGATTTTGACAATATGCTTTCTCAGATTAAAAAAGCCGAGCAGTCAAAGCTGGATCCGTATACCAAAAAGAAAACCGGATTCAATAATCAGGTGTCATCCTGGGGAAAAATCTCCAGCTCGCTGTCGGCGCTCAACGACAATCTGAAAAAGATCGGTGACGATGGCTTCCACGGCGTTACCGTCGGCACGAATAAAGCGTTTAAAGCGAGCGCCACTTCCGGCGCGCAGCCCGACAGTTATGAAGTCTATGTGGAGCAGCTGGCGCGCGCGCACAAAATTGGCACCGGGGCACAGAGTAGCCGCACCGACAATCTTGGCGATCAAAGTGTGGATAAGCGCACGCTGAAGATCAGCGTCGGTGATGGGAAGCCGATGGAGATCGAACTGGAAGAGGATCAGACCTCACTGGATCAGATCGCCAAAAAGATTAATCAGGAGAAAGGCGATGTCACCGCCTCAGTGCGCCCGACCGAGGATGGCAAATTCACCCTGGTGATGACCTCGAAGAAAACCGGGGAAGAGGGCCAGATCAAAGTCGAAGTTGAAGGGGACTCCCGGCTGGGCGATGTGCTGAACTTTGACCCGGCAGCCGCCAGGCCACCGGCAGGGAAAATGGCGACCACGGTTGAAGCGCAGAATGCCATTGTGGTGATTGATGGCGTCAAGCTCAACCGCAGCAGCAACACCATCACCGATGCCATAGACGGTATCACGCTGGAGCTGCAGCAGATCTCTGAAAAAGATAAAGACAGCGGCGAATTCATTTATGAAAACCTCTCCGTTACCAGCGATACCTCCAAATTCAAAGGTGCTGTTGAAGAGTTTGTGAAGCTGTATAACGCCTTCCTGTCTGAGTCCAGCAGCGCCAGCGTGTGGAAGGCCCCTATCGACGATAAAGAGGGGGAGCCGAATCCAGGCAACGGCGCGCTGATGGGCAACAGCACGCTGCGCCGTCTGACGGCAGATATGCGTGAAGTGGCGGTGGGCAGCAACAGTGAGCTGAGCGATGTCTTTGCCTCGCTGGCCAAGCTGGGGATTGAGGTGAAAACCGAAGATGCCGCCACCGGCAAGCTGACCATTGACAGTAAAAAGCTGGAGACGGCGGTCAAGGAGAACCCGGCAGAAATTGAAGCTCTGTTCCTCGGCAAAGGCAGCAACGAAGGCATCGCCGACAAGATGCAGAGCATTATCAAAAACTATATTGGTGATTCAGACGCTATTCCAAAAGTGAAAGGCGTGATCGAGCAGATCACCAAGGGACTGCAGGATCAGACCTCCCAGGTCAGCGACCGCATTAAGCAGATGGAAAAGATGATTGATGCCGTGGTGGAGCGTAACCGCAAAGACTTCGAACGCCTCGATCTGGCGATGAGCAAGATGAACAACATGAGCAATCAGCTGGCATCGATGCTGGCCGGGCTTTAACTTTTTTAACGCTGGGTATCACTGATATCCGGCAGGAAAACTCACTATGTATAGCAGGACAGGCCAGAGCGCCTACGCGCAGGTATCGCTCGAAAGCCAGCTGGCAGGCGCCACGCCACATCAGCTGATCACCATGCTGCTGGAAGGCGCGGTGAATGCCATGCTGCGGGCGAAAATCTATTTTGACCAGGGAAATATCGCAAGGAGAGGCGAAATGATTTCACGGGCGATTAATATTATCGACAACGGATTACGCAGCGCGCTGAACCATGAGGTTGGCGGCAAAATCAGCGAAGAGCTGGAGAGCCTGTACGAATATGTTTCGCGCAATTTGCTGCTGATCAATCTTAATCAGACGCCGGAGGAGTTACCGCACCTGATTGAGATTATGAGCAACATCTCAACCACCTGGAAAGAGATTGAGCCGGCGAAAAAGCAGGTGACTTATGGATAAGACATTGACCTGCGGGCTGCAGAAAGCGGCGCTGTTGAACAGCAATCTGATGGAGCTTACCCGTGAAGGGAAGTGGGACGAGTTTATTGATTCGATGACCGAATATGCCACGCTGCTGAGTGAGGCCATCGCCTGCGATCGTGACGATCTGAGTGAAGATGAGCAGACCCACGTTCGCCAGATTATTGCCGAACTGATGGCCAATGAAGAACTGATGATGCAACGCATGCGCACACGTCTCGACACCCTGCGTAGTGAAATGACCACGTTAAATAAAGGTAAAGCGGCCAGCAATGCGTACGCCGCGCCTTTCACCTCTCTTACCCGTTAATTCCCGGCTGTCACCACTGCTGCAGCGATTTTATTGTTGTAGCAGTGCGTCTATTTGATTCCATTTTTCTGACAAAAAAATGCCAGCGGTGTGCTGGCAAATCGTTACAAGGTAAACGCTAAAGGGATGTTCAGACGCTGATGTTATAGGCGCGTGCGGTTGGCGCACGGTGGGCTTCACCGGCAGAGCCGTAAATATTATTGCCGTTTACGCCATCCACCACTTTCTTCAGCTGCTGATTTTTTTTCATATGGATATTCAGCAGCTCTTCGACTTTACCGTTCAGATCTTTGGTTGCCTGGATCTGCCCGGTGACCTGCTGCCAGCAGCTAAACAATTTACCCTTCTGACGATAGGGCGCAGCCATTCTACGCTCGGCTTCTTCCTGACGACGAAGCTCGTCGTAATACTGAATGGTCGACAACAGCTGGCTTTTATTGTCCGTTAATACCTGTAAAGACACAGGATTAATCTGTGGGCGATTCAGCTGATTGACTTCCTCAATCATGATCGCCTCCAGCTCGCTCAGCGACGTTTTCATTTGTGACAATATCGAGTACAGCTTGTCCATGGCTTAATGGGCTCAGTGTTTAATTAAATTGAAAGATATCCATTACCAGCGAACGGGCAATGTTTTCCGGATCAATGGGCAGCTCGCCGGCTTCCAGTGCAGCACGCACCGCAGCAACACGCGTATAGTTGATGTCACCGTGGGTATCCGCTTTCATCTGCTGCGTCAGTGCGCTCAGCGTTACGTCGGTTTGCTCATCGAAGGTCGCCTGCACGCGCGCGGTTTCTGCTTCCTGCTGAGGATGACGAATGCGCATATCCTGGGCGGCAGCAATGGCGTTAACAGCGGTAGCGGGAGTAGTACGGTCAATGCTCATGGTGGATCTCGCCTGGTAAAGGGTAAAAGTGACTGCTTATAACCTTCTCATCGGTGATTGCGCGAGAAACTAAAATTATTCTTGCAGAAAAATCACCACCTGGCCGTCAGCGTTCACTTTACCGCTCACGGTCTGACCACCCCGGGTCTGCACTTTCAGCATATCGTCAACCGCGGCGTTGGCCAGCGCCTTGCCCGCGCTGCGAATACGAAAGCCTTTTCCCAGCGTCACAATCTCCACCGTCTGACCATTGCGCAGCCGCCAGTGCTGGCGCAGCTGGTTTTGTCGCAGCGGGCTGCCTGCCGCAATGGCGCGCGTGGTTATCTGACCGATGATCTCTGCGGCATCAAAAATAATCCCATCGGGCTGGTGCTCAAGGCTGCCGGTGAACGGTTCAATATCGCCTGCGGAAACCCGGCTGCCCGCTGCCAGGCGGTTTTTCGCCAGCCACCAGGTTCCCTGCGCCCGCACCTGAATGGTCAGGTAGTGGCGCCGCGCGCCACACGTTGCCACCACGCTGCGCCGCCCGACCAGACGGCGCTCATTCCCCGCCAGGGTCAGCACCGGTTCGGCACAGAGTGCAGACAGCTGCCTCGCCGGGCTTATCAGCGTCGCGACCTGCACCAGATTGCGGTTCTCACCTGTTGGCCGACCTTTATTAAGCAGGCCGTTAATGGTTGTCAACAGGCGCTGCTCGCTGGCAGAAAGTGCCTGGGTGCTGGCATACAGCGAGGTGCTAAGAGACAGCGTCAGCAGCAGAAAAGAGGAACGAAAAAACATAATAATAAAGTGCTCTGGTTGCCGGGTATAAATCATGCCAACTCGGTGATTGATGATTAAATTATAAACTAACTGTTGCGGATGTTATTGCGCTAAATGCAGACACTTCTGTCGCCAATTAATCGTGTCGTTATTTGATATATCTCGCCGGAAATTTTAACCCGCTAAAAGCGCTTATTTCTGTCAGTTCTTTGCAGTGTAATATTTGAACTGCGCTGGCTAAAATATGACGGTTAAATTTTCAGGCGCGAGGCCTAACTTCGATGATTAATAAACTTGATGATGCGTTTCGCTTTCAGCAGGAGGCGTTGAGTTTGCTCTCGCGTCGGCAGGAAGTGCTGGCATCAAATATTGCTAATGCCGATACGCCCGGCTATATGGCGCGCGATATCGATTTTTCTCAGCAGTTACAAAACTCGCTGGCGAATCAGTCAATGGCGAAATCACCGGTGTCACTCTCATTAACCTCTAACCGCCATATTGAGGGGCAGGGCAAGGTTTTTGACGATGCCAGTTTGCTGTACCGCATTCCGGATCAACCCAGCGCTGACGGCAATACCGTTGATATGGATCGTGAGCGTATCAGCTTTGCCGATAACAGCGTGAAATATCAGTCGAGCCTGACCTTCCTCGGTGCGGATATTAAAAAAATGATGAGCGTCCTCGCTTAGGGAGAATCATAAAAATGTCGTTATTTAGCGTTTTTGATATTTCAGGATCGGCAATGACCGCCCAGTCAAAACGACTGAACGTCAGCGCCAGCAATATGGCCAACGCCGACAGCGTGGCCGGTCCGGACGGGCAGCCGTATCGCGCCCGTCAGGTCACTTTTGAGGTGGATACTCACGCCGGAGGCGATATCGGTGGGGTAAAAATCGGTGAGGTGGTGGAAAGCACCGCGCCGGACCGGCTGGTGTATGAGCCGGGCAATCCGCTGGCGGATCGGCAGGGCTACGTGCGCATGCCCAACGTCAATGTGGTGAACGAGATGGTCAACACGCTTTCCGCCTCCCGCAGCTATCAGGCCAATGTCGAAGTGATGAACTCAGCAAAGTCATTGATGTTGAAAACATTATCACTCGGCCAGTAAGGATAACTTTATGGCAGTTTCTTCCGTAAACAACAACAGCAATAACGGTGTTGGCACCGGCAGCAGCGCTGCCGACCTCACCAACAGCTTTATGACGCTGCTGGTGGCACAGATGCAGAACCAGGACCCGACTAACCCGATGGACAATAACCAGCTGACTTCCCAGCTGGCACAGTTCAACACCGCTGCCGGGGTTGAGAGCCTGAATAAATCGCTGAATACCGTGGGCGGGCTGCTGGTCAATATGCAGCAAATGAGCTCGGCATCCTGGGTTGGCCGCGAAGTCATGGTTGAGGGCGATCAGAAAGTGACCTGGGGGGGAGTGGATACCGCCCGTGACGAAAAACCGCTGAGCTTTGCCCTCGGGGGGGAAGCAGAGAAGGTCACCGTGACGCTGACCGATGCAGCAGGTAAGGCCTATACCGCCGAGCTGAAAGGGTCGAAGACGAAAGCGGGTATTAACGAGTTCAGCCTCGACGACCTGGAGAACTTCAAACCGTCTGAGCCAGAAGCAGACATGGAATACACCGTGACCTATAGCGCCAGCGCGGCCGAGGGCCAGGCGCCTGAGATCGTTGGTTTGGTTGCCGAGAAGATTGAAGCGGTCTCCTTCGGAGCACAGGGCGCGGTGTTGCATCTGGCTAAGGGCAAAACCACGACGTTAAGCGAGATCTTCGTTATTCGTTAACTACTCACTTCACTTTCTGGAATTTTACTATGAGCTTTTCACAAGGCCTGAGCGGCCTCAATGCGGCATCGCGCGCGCTGGACTCGGTGGGTAACAACATTGCCAACTCACAAACCTATGGGTTTAAAGCGGGTTCAGTCTCCTTCGCCGATATCTTCGCCGGTGCGCAGGGCATGGGCGTGCAGGTAGCCGGTACCAGCCAGAACTTCAACGATGGCGGTTTAACCGGCACCGGGCGTAATCTCGATCTCGGCATCAGCGGCAACGGTTTTTTCCGCCTGATGGATGAAGCAGGGCAGGCGTACTACAGCCGTAACGGCCAGTTCGATACCGATGTTAATGGCTACATCACTAACATGAGTAATGGCCTGCGCCTTACCGGCTATCAGGCCACCGGCACGCCACCGGCGATTCAACCGGGCGCGGGCGTGGGGCCGATTCAGATTAATAAGACCGGTATGCCGCCAGTGGCATCCACCAGCGGCAAACTGACCGGCAACCTGAAGTCAGGTGAAGAGATTGTCACGAAAACCCCTTTCGATCCGAAAGATGGCGATACCTACAGCTACTCCAGCCAGGTTGAAGCCTATGATAGCCAGGGTAACCGCCACACTGTTGATATCTACTATGTCAAAACCGCCGATAACCAGTGGACGGCATACAGCAATGACTCTTCAGCCCCTGTGGGTGGCGGTGCTCCCTATGAAAAGCTGGATATCGAATTTGATAGCAACGGAAAAATGGTCACCGACCCTGCCAGCCTGGCGGTGAAAGGTGCGGCTTTCAACGGCGCAGCGCCAATCGATATGACCCTCGACCTTTCAGGACTGACGCAGAACTCGGGTGAGAATGCGATGGATCCTGCCACCATCGATGGCCACGCGCCGGGCAAATACGTCAACTTCCAGATCGGCGATAACGGCGAAATCGTTGCCAACTATGACAATGGTGAAAAACAGCTGATTGCCCAGGTGGTACTGGCAAACTTCACCAACCCGGGCGGGCTGCAGCAGAACGGCAATAACACCTGGGTCGAATCACCGCAGTCCGGCCCTTCCGTGGTCGGCATCGCCGGCACTGGCAGCTTCGGTAAGCTGACCGGTGGGGCACTGGAAAGCTCCAACGTCGATCTCGGCGCTGAAATGGTCAACATGATCGTCTATCAGCGCAACTACCAGTCCAACTCTCAGACCATCAAAACCCAGTCTGAGCTGTTGCAGACCCTGGTTAACCTGCGATAACGGCGGCAGATAATGGATCGCGCGATATATACCGCCATGAGCGCCGCCAATGCGGCGCTGAACCGTCAGGCCGTCACCGCCAATAATCTGGCTAACAGCTCCACTACCGGCTTTCGTGCCCAGCTGGCGGCTTTCCGCTCGGTGCCGATCGAGGGTGAAACGCACGCCACCCGTGCGCTGGTGGCCGAGAGCACGCCATACCACGACAACAGCATGGGGCCGATTAATCACACCGGGCGCAGCCTCGATGTCGCTCTGCCGCAGGGCGGCTGGCTGGCCGTGGCGATGGCCGACGGGCAGGAAGCTTACACCCGCAACGGGGCGATTCAGGTGGATAGCGAAGGGGCGCTGAGCATTAACGGTTTTCCGCTGATGGGCGACGGCGCACCGCTGACCGTGCCACCGCAGTCCGCCGTGACCATTGCGCCGGACGGCACGCTGACGGCGCTCGGCGCCGGGGATGACCCAACGGCAGTGACGCCGGTCGGGCGTATCAAGCTGGCGCAGGCGGAGATGCAGAGCCTGCTGCACGGCGATGATGGGCTGTTCCACCCGGCTGGCGGCGGTGCGCTGGCCGCCGATGAAGCGATGCGCCTCAGCCCCGAAGCACTGGAAGGCAGCAACGTCAGCCCGGTCAAATCGATGACCGAAATGATCGCCACCGCACGCAGCTTCGACATGAACATGAAAACTATTCGTACCGCCGATGAAAATGCCAAACAGGCTAACCAGCTTTTAAGCGTGAGCTAATGCCCGCGCAGGAGTCTTAACATGATCCGTTCTTTATGGATTGCAAAAACCGGTCTGGAAGCCCAGCAGACCAATATGGATGTTATCTCTAATAACCTCGCCAACGTCGGCACCAACGGCTTTAAGCGCCAGCGCGCGGTATTCCAGGACCTGCTGTACCAGACCATGCGCCAGCCGGGGGCACAGGCTTCCGAGCAGACCACGCTGCCAACCGGCATGCAGCTGGGTACGGGCGTGGCGCCGGTGGCGACCGAGCGTCTGCACACCCAGGGTTCCCTGACGCAGACCAGCAGCGACTACGACATCGCCATTCAGGGTAAAGGCTTCTTCCAGGTACAGATGCCGGATGGCACCACCGCGTATACCCGCGACGGGTCGTTCAAGCGCAATGAAAACGGCCAGATGGTCACCGCCGAGGGAAACCCGGTGCAGCCGGATATTACCGTGCCGCTGGACGCGCAGAAGCTGACCGTCGGTGAAGACGGGATTGTCACCGTGACCCTACCAGGCCAGGCGGCGGCGCAGCAGGTCGGGCAGCTGACGCTCAGCACCTTTATCAACGATGCCGGTCTGGAGAGCATCGGCGGCAACCTGTATGTGGAAACCCAGGCCTCCGGCGCACCGAATGAAGCCACGCCGGGCATGGATGGCGCAGGCCGCCTCAAGCATCAGTATGTGGAAACCTCCAACGTCAATGTCGCGGAAGAGCTGGTCACCATGATCCAGGTTCAGCGCGCCTATGAGATCAACAGTAAGGCGGTTTCGGCTTCTGATCAGATGCTCCAGCGCCTTGCGCAGCTGTAATCCTCACCTGTACCCGTCAGTGCGCAAGCCTGGCGGGTTTCGGACCGTTAAGTTGCCAATAAAATGAATAAATTCAGTGCGTTTTATCGCCGTGGTCGTGCCGCCAGCGCCGCCCTGAGCGTGGTGATGTTCCTCAGTGGCTGCGCGCATATTTTGCAGCAGCCTTTAGTCCAGGGCCCGACCAGCGCAGCACCGTTAGCGATGGCTGCGACCCGTGCAAACGGCTCGCTGTTTCAGAGTGGGCAGGGGATGAACTATGGCTATCAGCCGATGTTTGAAGACAGGCGGCCGCGTAACGTCGGCGACACGCTGACTATCCTGCTGCAGGAGAACGTCAGCGCCAGCAAAAGCTCCAGCGCCAGCGCCAACCGTAATGGCTCGGCCGGGGCCGGGTTGACTGCCGTGCCGGATTCGGTAGGCGGTTTTCTGGGTAATGGCAAGTTAGATTTCGCAGCCAGCGGCAAGTCGGATTTTGCCGGTAAGGGCGGCGCTGCGGCGCGCAACACCTTCACCGGCACCCTCACCGTGACGGTGATGAACCTGCTCCCCAACGGCAATCTGCAGGTGGTGGGTGAAAAGCAGATTGCCATTAACCAGGGCACCGAGTTTATCCGCTTCTCCGGGGTGGTGAATCCGCGCACCATCAGCGGCAATAACACCGTGTCCTCCATCCAGGTGGCTGATGCGCGTATCGAATACGTGGGCAATGGCTACATCAATGAAGCGCAGAACATGGGCTGGCTGCAGCGCGTGTTATTGAACCTCTCACCATTCTGATATGACGATGAAAAAACAAACTTTTTTACTCTGCACCATGCTGTTAAGCGCGATGGCGATGCTGGCGCCAACCTGCGTTCACGCCGAGCGCATCCGCGACCTGGTGACGGTGCAGGGCGTGCGATCTAACTCGCTGATGGGCTACGGCCTGGTGGTCGGGCTGGACGGCACCGGCGATCAGACCATGCAGGCGCCCTTTACCGGGCAGAGCCTGAATAACATGCTGTCCCAGTTGGGCATCACTGTACCGGCTGGCACTAATATGCAGCTGAAAAATATTGCGGCGGTGATGGTGACGGCGGAGATGCCCGCTTTTGCCCGTCCCGGTGACCGCATCGATATTGTGGTTTCGTCACTCGGCAATGCCAAAAGCCTGCGCGGCGGCACGCTGCTGATGACGCCACTAAAGGGGGCAGATGCGCAGATCTATGCGCTGGCGCAGGGCAACGTGCTGATCTCCGGCAGCGGTGCGCAGGCGGGCGGCAGCCGGGTACAGGTTAACCAGCTCAACGGCGGGCGCATTAGCGGCGGTGCCAGCGTTGAACGTGCGGTGCCGAACGATTTTGCCAGCCAGAGCGCGCTGCGTCTGCAGCTCAACGACACCGATTTTTCGCTGGCACAGCTGATCAGCGATGAGATTAACCGCCGTTTTAGCGGTGCGGCGATGCCGGAAGATGCGCGTACCGTACGCCTGTTTGCCCCGGCTGATGGCCCCTCGCGCGTGCGCTTTCTCGCCAATATTCAGGATATCCCGCTGCGCGTGGGGATCCAGGATGCCAAAGTGATCGTCAACTCGCGTACCGGGGCGGTAGTGATGAACCGCCACGTGACGCTGGATTCCTGCGCGGTGGCTTACGGCGGCCTGACGGTGGAAGTGTCGCAGAATAACCAGGTCAGCCAGCCGGATACGCCGTTTGGCGGTGGCGAAACCGTGGTGGTGCCAAAGACTGATATCTCGGTGCGCGATAGCGGCGGCGCTCTACAGCACGTCAGCAGCAGCACCGATCTCAACAATGTGGTGCGGGCGCTCAACGGCCTGGGGGCAACGCCAAACGAGCTGATGTCGATCCTCGAAGCGATGAAAAGCGCGGGCTGCCTGCATGCCAGGCTGGAGACCAACTGATGAGTGAGATCGACCAGTTTAATACGGCCTCCTGGGATTTGCGCTCGCTGGACCCGCTGAAGCTGAAGGCGGGGAGCAGCGAGTCACCGCAGGCGCTGCGCGCCGCCGCGAAACAGATGGAAGGGATCTTCGTACAGATCATGCTGAAAAGCATGCGTGATGCCGGGTTTAAGGATGGCCTGATGCATAGCCAGGCCTCGGAGATGTACACCTCGATGCACGATCAGCAGCTGGCGCAGGATCTGGCGCAAAAAAGCCCGCTCGGCTTTGCCGATATGATCGTGCGCCAGATGGGGGGAGAGGTGAAGGATCCGGCCGGGCAGGCGCAGCACATTGCCGCGCCGGCCCCGGGGCCTTATTCACTCCCTCATGCGCCATTGAACGCCACCTCCGTGGCGGCAAGCACACGGGCCACGCCGGTCAGCGCGATGACTGCCCAGAGCAGCAGCTCACAGCCGTTTATCTCCCGCCTGCTGCGCCCGGCACTGCAGGCCGCGCAGAGCAGCGGCATCCATCCGCATCTGATTCTGGCTCAGGCGGCGCTGGAGTCCGGATGGGGAAAACGCGAAATTCTCACCGGGGAGGGCAAGCCAAGCCACAACCTGTTCGGCATTAAGGCCAGCGGGGACTGGCAGGGCAAAACCACCGAAATTACCACCACCGAATATATCAACGGCACGCCGCAGAAAATCCAGGCGGCGTTTCGCGTTTATGACTCCTACGGCGAGGCATTAAGTGACTATGCGCGGCTGCTGAAGAACAACCCGCGCTATCAGAAAGTGGTGCAGTCACCTTCTGCCGAGCAGGGCGCACGCGCGCTGCAGGCGGGGGGCTACGCCACCGATCCGGCTTATGCCAGCAAGCTGATCAATATTATCCAACAGGTCAAAGGCAATATTACCCAGGGCTTGCAGGCGTATAAAACCGACCTGTCACAACTTTTTTAGTAAAGACGTTTTAGTAAATTTGTGAATCACCGATGAAGTAATAAGGACAGTAAAAAACAGGCGCCGTCTGAACCCTGATTCGGGCCGCGCACGATGAATTTCGTGGATAAAATATGAATCTATTTAATCTAGCCAAAAGTGGTCTCAGTACCGCGAATTCCGCAATATATGTCATCGGTAACAACATCAATAATGCGACAAACGCCGGTTACAGCCGCCGCGATATTATTATTGGCGAAGCGGGCGGGTTGAGCACCGGCAATGGCTTTTACGGTTACGGTGCCCAGGTTAACGGCGTCTATCGTAATAATGACAGTTTCCTGAACGGCCAGCTGCGGGGGGCAAACAGCAACGTTGGCGCGCTGGTTGGCCGCTATGAGCAGCTGGCGGAAATCGACGACATGATGGGCAACAGCGATGCTAACCCCTCAGTATCGCTGGATAATTTCTTTAAATCGCTGAAAACCCTCAGTAGTGAACCGGATTCGCCAGCTGCGCGTCAGTCGGCATTTAACACCATGGGTTCAGTCAGCTACCAGTTTAATACCACCAGCAAACGTCTTAGCGGCCTGGAAAAAAGTACCAATAGCCAGATAGAGCAGAGCGTTAAAGAGATTAACGATGCCACCACCCAGCTGGCGAAGCTGAATGAAGAGATCGAGAAAATCACCGCGCAGCACGGTACTCCACCGGGCGATCTGCTGGATGCGCGCGATAACCTGCTGGATTCACTCAGCGGGCAGATGGGCATTCAGATCGCGGAAAATAAACAGACTGGCCGCGTGGATGTCGCGATGCCGGATGGCCGCCCGCTGGTGTCCGGCAACCGCTCGTTCGAGCTGGAAACCTCTGTCTCTGATGCCAACCCTAATAAAACCGTGGTGTCGTATGTTGATGGCAGCGGCAATGCCAGGGAGCTGAATGAGGAACGTTTCACCGCTGGCAAGCTGGGCGGACTGTTTAAATTCCGTAACGACGATCTGAGCCAGGCACGTAACGAGCTGAACCAGATGGCGTTGCAGATGGCAGCACGCTTTAACGAGGTCAACCGTGACGGCTTTGATGCTGACGGAACACAAGGCGGCGATCTGTTCAAGATCCCGGACCCGAGCGCTTACGCCAACCGCAATAATGGCGGTGATGCCCGCCTGATGCCGCGTTTCAATGGCCCTGCCGGCAGCGTGAATGCGGAGGATTACACCATCACCCGCACCGCCAGCGGTTGGGAAGTGAAGGGCGCGGACGGCCGGGTGGTTCCCCACACCACTAACCCAATGGGCGAGCTTGAGTTTGACGGTTTGTCCATCGGCGTCAGCGGTGCGCCGCTTGAAGGCGATAGCTTTATGCTCAATCCGGCTGAGGGCGTGGCGGAAGGTCTGGACGTGGCCATTACCAGCGGCAATCAGATTGCCGCGGCGGGCACCTTTGATGGCGGTGAATCCGATAATACCAACCTGGAAAAACTGCTAGGTATCCAGGATGAAAAACTGATTGGTAAAGCCACGCTGAGCGAAGCCTATGCCAGCCTGGTCAGCGCCATTGGTTCGTCAGCCAGCTCACTTAAGGCCGACCTGAAAACGGCGCAAAGCGTACTGACCGAACTGGGTGAAAAGTGGCAGTCGGTGGTCGGGGTAAATATTGACGAAGAAGGGATGAAGCTGCGCATGTTTTCTCAGTATTACAATGCCAACGCGCAGATCCTGCAAACCGCTACCGACATGTTTGATGCTCTACTGGCCATTCGATAACGGCCCAGATAATTGAGGAAAGAGTATGCGCCTTAGTACGCAACATATGTTTAACCAGAGCGTCAAAACCATGTCGGCGCGCATTAATGAAACTTACAGCGTTTACTCACGTTTATCCGCAGGTAAAACCCTGATGGCCGCCTCGGATGACCCGCAGGGCGCGGCAGATGCGGTGAAGTATCAGAATGCGCTGGCAAAAATGGAGCTGTACAGCAACACGCGCTCAACCGTCATGGGGAACATGCAACAGGCCGATTCCGTGCTGCAGTCGATGAGCCAGCTGGTATCAAAAGAGCTGAACAGCAAGATCCTTGCGGCGATGAACGGGACGGCATCGAAGGAAGATCTCGCCGCGCTAGGGAAAGAGATTAGCGGCATCACCAGCAGCCTGACGGATTTAGCCAACTCCCGCGATGGCAGCGGGCGTTACCTGTTCTCCGGTTTCAAAACTGACATCGCACCTTATGACGATCTGGGCAACTACATGGGCGGCGATACGGCACAGCGGCAGACCATCGACGAAGGGACCGAAATCCAGACCGGGCACCTGGGCAAGGATATCTTTAACAGTGGTGAGCCGGACGATCTGTTTAAAAATCTGCAGGCGGCGGCGGCGGCACTGACGGCCGATCCGATCGATCCGGATGCGGTGAAACTGGCGCTGGGCGATGCCAACCGCGCGGTTGATGCCGGTATCAGCAGCATTGGTAAGGTTCAGTCCGAGCTGGGTACTCATATGCAGCAGATTGAACGACTCAATATGCAGGGTGATGCCGACCGCGACGCAATGATGGAAAAACTGACCAACGTGCTCGGCGCGGATATTGGCACCATGGCCCGCCTGTCCGGTGACGCAAAAATGTCGCAGTACGCCATGGAGTCCTCGATGCTGGTATTCCAGGCGATGCAAAAAATGACGCTGTTCAGGTCATAACCCTCTTTCCTCCTTATTTGTATAGGCGTATCCCACCGGGGGGCTCACTCTACCGGCGGGATAGCGTATGGACACTATGTTTAAGAATCTAAAAATACAAAGCGCAATCAGCCTGATCATCGGGCTGTTTGCCCTGGTGCTGTTACTCACCACTGTTTTTTCCGTCTATAACGCCACGGGAAATAACAAAAACCTCCAGCGCATTGTTGTTTCATCGGTGAATGACCGCTCGCTCAGGGATGCTGCCTATAACATCAGTTCCAGCTTTGGCCACATTAACGGACTGATGCTGCAACAGCAGCTGGGCAATCCGGCATCACCTGAGATGGTGCAGACGGCTGACAGGATCCTGAAAAACGCCCGCGAGCGCATGGATCTGTTTATGTCCTCACCGTTTAATACCGCTGAGGAGGCTAACGCGGCAAATGAGGTTAAGGCGGTGTTTGAAGCGCTGTATAAAACGGCGATGCTGAAAAAGAATTACATCGCTAACCCTGCCGCCTACACGGGCTCACTGGAAGATGAAGTGCAGAATCGTAATCTGCTGCGGGAAAAAATGGCGACCTATGCGGGATACTCAGACAGTAACGATCGGGAATATCTGGATGAAGCGGAGAAAGATTACCAGCAGATGATCGCGCTGGGCGTGACCGTATTGATTGGCGCACTGCTGATGCTGTTTATTGTGCGGATCTGGTTGAAACGTACCCTCGCTAACCGTCTGGAACTGACGATCTACTCGCTGGAAACCATCGCAGCGGGCGATCTCAGCAAAGTGGTAGAGAGCGGTGCCAGTAACGAAATCGGTCTGATGCTGAAGGCGCTGGAGCAGATGCGTACCTCGCTGACCGCGACCATCTCGGGCATTCGTGAAAGCGTGCTGGGTATTCATAAAAACGCGCGTGAAATCTCTACCGGTAACAGCGATCTCTCATCACGTACCGAAGAGCAGGCATCTGCACTGCAGCAAACCGCTGCGAGCATGGAACAGATTAAAACCACCGTGCGCCAGAATGCAGACAACGCGCACACGGCGCGCCAGCTGGCAGAAAGCGCCAGCGGCAATGCGCGCAACGGCGGTGAGGCGATGCACAATCTTGAGCAGATTATGCAGCAGATCACCAGCAGTTCACGTCAGATAGCCGACATCAACGGCGTGATTGACAGTATTGCCAATCAAACCAATATCCTGGCGCTGAATGCCGCCGTTGAAGCGGCGCGTGCCGGTGAGCAGGGCCGCGGTTTTGCGGTGGTGGCGGAAGAGGTGCGTAACCTGGCGAAGCGCAGCGCGGAAGCGGCAAAAGAGATTAATCAGCTGATTAATACCTGTGTGGCGACCATGGACACCGGTTCGCGTCAGGTGGTACAGGCCAGCGCCGTGATGCAGGAGATTGTCTCTTCCGTGACTCAGGTGACCGAAATTATGGGTGAAATCACCTCAGCTTCTGATGAGCAGAGTGCCGGTATCAACCAGATTTCTCAGGCGGTGAATGAGATGGATCTGGTCACTCAGCAGAATGCGGCAATGGTGGAAGAGGCGGCGATGGCCTCGGGCGAGCTGGAAATGCAGTCTGACGCGCTGGAAAATCTGGTGTCGCAGTTTGTCCTCAGTGACGCGCCGCAGCCGCAGACTGTGGCAACTTCACGGGTAGCCCCGGGGCGTACTTTTAAACCGCCAGTGACGGATAATGACAATGATAATTGGGAAACGTTTTAATTCTGAGAATGAGCACCAATAGTGTTGATTATTATCGCTGTTAATCATCTTAATTATCATTCTGTATTCAAAGGGAAAGATTAGCCGTTTTTATAAAGTCTTTTCGCACTATTTAAATACGGTGTTTCACCTGATAATTCTTACTGGTATTATCAGCTGGGAATGGTAGCGTGGAAGGAATATATACTTCAGGTGGCATTGAAGATAAAACGGCGTTGTGGGCGAAATATAAGCATATCGCCCGCCAGGAAGCCCTTCGCTTACAGAAGCGTTTACCTGCCAGCGTTGAGCTTGACGATTTGATTCAGGCCGCATCACTGGGGTTTTTATCTGCCATCGATAGTTTTGATCCGAAGAAAGGTGTGACGTTAAGTGCTTACCTTTCACAAAAAATTCGCTGGTCATTAATGGATGAATTGCGCGAGCGCGACTGGGTACCCAGACGAGTGCGCAAACACGCGCGCGAAATGACCGTGATGATCCAGCAAATAGAGCAGGAAAAGGGCGGGGAAGCCAGCGAAGCTGATATCGCTGAAAGAATGGATGTCAGCGTTCAGGAACTGCAGCAGATGCTGGCGGATACCAATAGCAGCCAGGTCTATTCGCTGGATGAATTACAAGAGCAGTTTGCAGACGCTTACGAACGCGTCGATGAAGAACATGAGTCGTTAAATCCGCTTAACCAGGCGATGCAGGATAACCTGATCGGTAAAATAAGCGAACATATCAGTATGATCCCGGAGAGAGAGCAGAGGATTTTGCAGCTCTATTATCAGCAGGATTTAAACATGAAGGAAATTGGGCTGGTGTTTGGTCTTACTGAAACGCGAGTCAGCCAGCTCCACAGCCTGGCGATAAAAAGAATAAGAGCAAGAATGGATGCTTCTCGACCATCCTGATAATTCTGTCTGGCAGAGAAAATAATAATTGCACTGTCCATTTTTTGTCCTATATGTGTGTTTTTCTTCTTAAGAAGGTTCTTATTATATTAATTCCCTTAAAATTAATAATGATTAATTTTTATTAATATTGATCAATATCAATAAGATAGGTTGGTGCTTTGCATGAAACAATCTTTGGGTGTGTTGTGGTCTGAAACTAAGCTGGTTAGGATGCTCGCACATTTTGATGCAGCCGCCGTTTGGTGTTGAACGTATTCTCTTTGGTTTTCCATGCTGGATGATATTCGCGTGGCTAAACAGGGGGGAAATACCAAAACGTTCTCTGCGTCAGCTTAAGTAATCAGGGTGTGATTGGCTACTTCACATAATCACATGTCCATTATCAACTGCGTAAAGTTGAGAAACTTCAAATGCCAAATTTTGATGAAAGCCTGCAAAGTATCCATGATATTAACCTGTCCTACCTGCTTCTGGCACAGCAACTTATTCGCAAGGATAAATTTGCCGCTGGTTTCCGCCTCGGTTTATCCGAAGGGACGATTGATAATCTGAAGGAACTGTCGCTGCCACAGTTGATGAAGCTGGCATCGACAAATCAGCTTATTTGCCGTCTGCGCGTGGACGATGAAGTGGTGATTGAAAACCTGACTAAAGATTCGCGTATTGAAGCGCTCCAGCAGATTCACACCGGTATTATTTTATCGACTGATTTACTGAACAATCTGTGCCTGCACCATAACGCTGTCAACGAGGGTGAGAAAAATGTGCGATAACAAAAGCCTGCTCGAAGAGATTCATGAGGTCAATATTGCCATGGAACTGATTACCCTGGGGGCCAGAATGCAGGTACTGGAATCAGAAACCTCATTAAGCCGCCGTCGTTTATTGCGCTTATATAAAGAACTGCGTGGCTGTCCCCCTCCGAAAGGCATGCTGCCATTCTCCGAAGACTGGTTTATGTCCTGGGAGCAGAATATTCATTCGTCGATGTTTTATAACATCTGCCTGTATCTGCAAAAGACGGAAAATGGTCGTCCGATTGAAACGCTGATGAAGGCTTACCGTCTTTATCTGGAACAGTGCTATCCGCGTTCCGCAGAAAAACCCGTGCTGGGATTAACCCGAGCATGGACCTTATTACGCTTCGTAAGCTGCGGCATTATTTCTCAAAAGCCTTGCAGCGTGTGCAAAGGCGGGTTTGTGGTGTCGACTGAATACATCAAAAATCCCTTTACCTGCAGCCTGTGCAGCCCGCCTTCGCGTGCGCTGAAACGCTCACAGGCCAGTAGCCAGGATTATGTTAACGCATTCAACCAGCAGCAGCTGGCGGCATCCGCTTAACCGACCCGGCAGTTTACGAGATGGCTGTTACACGATGGTGGCCGAGATGCCGACATCGGACTTGAAGAGTAGATAGGAGTCGTTGTGTTAGTTATTATTGGCTATCTTGTTGTAATTGTTACGGTATTTGGTGGGTTCATGATGTCTGGCGGCAACCTGGCCTCACTGTTTCAGCCGATTGAGCTGTTGATCATCGGCGGTGCAGGCGTTGGCGCATTCATTGTCGGTAATAACGCTAAATCACTTAAAGCAACGGGTAAAGCGCTGGGGCGCCTGTTTATCGGGCGCAGCTATAATAAAGCGGTCTATATGGACCTGATGGCGCTGCTGTTTCTGCTGCTGTCGAAGAGCCGCATTAATGGGCTGATGTCGCTGGAAAAAGATATTGAAGAACCCGCCAGTAGTGACATCTTTGCTGCCTACCCCCGACTGCTTAACGACCCTATCCTAATCAATTTTGTGCTCGACTACTTCCGTCTGATGATCAGCGGCAGCATGAACTCCCATGAGATCGAAGATCTGATGGACGAAGAGATCGAAACCCGCCAGGAGGAGCTGGAAGTCCCGGCCAACAGCCTGAATACCGTCGGCGATGCTTTTCCGGCATTCGGTATTGTTGCCGCGGTGATGGGCGTGGTGAATGCGCTGGCCGCCGCCGACCGCCCCGCGGCCGAACTGGGTATGCTGATCGCCCACGCGATGGTAGGGACCTTCCTCGGTATTCTTCTCGCTTACGGCTTCGTGCTGCCGTTGGCCACGCTGCTGCGCCAGAAGAGCAGCGACCAGCTCAAAATGATGCAGTGCATTAAGGTGACGCTGCTCTCCAGCCTGAACGGCTATGCGCCGCAGATTGCCGTCGAATTTGGTCGCAAAACGCTGTACACCAGCGAACGCCCATCGTTTGAAGAGCTGGAAAACCACGTGCGAGAGGTCAAAAGTAACGCCAGCACCAGTGGTAAAACGGCGGAAGCGACGGAATGAAAGGCACCACGACCATCATCCGCTCGCGCAAGCGCAAGCACAAAAAACATGCGCATCATGGCGGTACCTGGAAAATAGCCTACGCCGATTTTATGACCGCCATGATGGCCTTCTTCCTGGTGATGTGGCTGCTTTCAGCCTCGACCCCGATGCAGCGCGAGCTGATCGCCGACTACTTCCGCATGCCGCTTAAGCCCACCATGGCCAACGGTAACAAAACCAGCTACAGCGACAGCATTATTCCGGGGGGCGGCGACGACCCGATGAAGCAGGATGGCGAAGTGTTCAAGCACAAGGTCGATAATCTGGACCGCTTTAAGAACGTGCAGAGCCTGAAAAGTGCCAAAGCGCTGCTGGAGGCAATGATTGAAACCGACCCGCGCCTCAGCGACTTCAAATCCAACCTGCTGCTGACGCTCACCGACGATGGCCTGATGATTCAGATCACCGACAGCCAGGAGCGGCCGATGTTCCGCACCGGCAGCGAGACGCCCGCGCCCTATATGAACGGTATCCTGCATGCACTGGTACCGCTACTGAACCAGTTGCCCAACCCGATCAGCCTGACCGGGCACACCGATTCCCTGCCTTACGCCGGGGGTAACGGCGGCTACAGCAACTGGGAACTCTCTGCGGGCCGCGCGAATGCTGCGCGCCGCGTGCTGGTCAGGGCCGGGCTGGATGACGGGCGCTTCCTGCGCGTGATCGGCACCGGCAGCCGCATGGGGCTGGCGAACATCAGCCCGGACAATCCGATGAACCGCCGCATCAGCATTCTGGTCCTGAGCAAGCTAAAAGAGCGCCAGGTGCTGCAAGAGAATACCGTCCTGCAGCAGCCGGACGCGCCGCTGCCGCAGGGAACAACCGTGACCGCAGTGCAGGGTGATAACGATGGACGTGAATGAGTTTTCCCAGGTGTTCTTCGCCGAGGCGGAGGAGCTGCTCACCGAGATGGAGCAGCAGCTGCTGCAGCTGGATATCGTTAATCCGGATATCGAACAGCTTAACGGCATCTTCCGCGTGGCCCACTCGCTGAAGGGCGGGGCAGGGACCTTTGGTTTTGATGTGCTGCAGGAGACCACGCACATTCTGGAGAACCTGCTGGATAAAGCGCGCTGCGGCGAAATGCAGCTGAGCCGCGAGATGATTAACCTTTTTCTGGAAAGTAAGGACATTATGCAAGCGCAGCTGGAAGCCTACCAGTCGTCGCAGGAACCGGATGAAGAGAGCTTCCGCTATATCTGCGAAGCGCTTCAGCAAATCGCGCAGCTGGAGAAGGGCTGCGCGACTGCGGATGTTGCCGCCGCTGCCCCGGCAGCAGACGCTCCTGCCCGCCATGACCGCCTGATGATTACGCTGTCGCGGCTGGGTGAAGATGATCGGACGCTGCTGCGCGATGAGCTGGCGAACCTCGGTGAAATTATCAGCTATCAGCCAGCGGAAGCCGGGATGACGGTGGAGCTGGAGACCAGCGTTGCGGCTGATGATATCAGCGCGGTGCTGTGCTTTGTGCTCGATGAATCACAGATTGCGATCCAGCCGATCGCCGCCGCCGCTGTGCCACCCACTCCCCCTGCGCCACCCACTCCCCCTGAGCCGCCCGCGCCCGTTACACCGCCGGTGACAGAAGCCGCAGTAAAATCTGCTGCCCCTAAACGCCCGGCCAATACCGAATCCGGCAGCATCCGCGTGGCGGTGGAAAAGGTGGACCAGATTATTAATCAGGTCGGCGAGCTGATTATCACGCAGGCGATCTTCTCACAGCTGACGGCGCAGCTCGACCCGGCCAAATACGGCATGCTGCTCAGCAGCGTGGCCCAGCTGGAACGCAACGCGCGCGAGCTGCAGCAGTCGGTAATGTCGATCCGCATGATGCCGATGGATTACGTATTTAGCCGCTTCCCGCGCCTGGTGCATGACCTCGGCAGCCGCCTGAATAAAGACGTGGCGCTGACGCTGAAAGGCGGTTCGGCCGAGCTGGATAAGAGCCTGATCGAACGCATTATCGATCCGCTGACGCATCTGGTACGCAACAGCCTCGATCACGGTATTGAAGAGAGAGAGGAGCGCCTGCGTAAAGGTAAAAGCGCAACCGGCAATCTGACGCTGTCGGCAGAGCATCACGGCGGCAATATCGTGATTGAAGTGACCGACGACGGGGCGGGGCTGCCGCGCGACAAGCTGCTGGCGAAGGCACGCGCGCGCGGCACGCATATCGCTGATTCCGCGCCGGATGAAGAGGTGTGGATGCTGATCTTCGCCGCGGGATTCTCCACTGCGGAGAACGTTACCGACGTTTCCGGGCGCGGCGTTGGCATGGACGTGGTGCGGCGCAATATCCTGGCCATGGGCGGCCACGTCGAGGTGCACTCGGTACGCGACAAGGGCACGACTATCCGCATTCTGCTGCCGCTCACTTTGGCGATCCTCGACGGTATGTCGGTGAAGGTCGGCGACGAGATTTACGTGCTGCCGCTCAACGTGGTGATGGAGTCGCTCAAGCCGAGCGACGATATGCTGTACCCGTTTGTCGGCGATTCACGGCTGGTCCACGTGCGCGGTGAATATCTGCCGTTAATCGAGCTGCGCCGGGCTTTTGCCGTACCGGGCGAAGCCAGCGGCGATGACGGCATTATCGTGATCGTGCAGAGCGGCGGCTGCCGTTACGCCCTGTGGGTTGACCAGCTGATTGGTCAGCACCAGGTGGTGGTGAAAAATCTTGAGCACAACTATCGCAAAGTTCCGGGTATCTCCGCCGCCACCATCCTCGGCGATGGCAGCGTAGCGTTGATCCTCGATGTTATTGAGCTGGCGGGGCTGCGTGACCTGCCCGCCGCGCAGAAAGGGATAAATCAATAATGTTATCAACCGACAGTCATTCTGCTGCGGCCGACGCTGCAGTACAAAAGTATCTGGTCTTCCGCCTGGGAAATGAAGAGTACGGTATCGATATTTTAAAGGTACAGGAGATCCGCGGCTGCGACCGCGTAACGCGCATCCCCAACGTGCCGGACTTTATTACCGGCGTCACCAACCTGCGCGGCGTCATTGTCCCTATCGTCGATTTACGCACGCGCTTCGAGCTGCCGGTGGTGGCGGAAGACGACAGCGCGGTGGTGATTGTGCTGAACCTGAAAGAGCGGGTGATGGGCATTGTGGTCGATGGCGTCGCGGATGTGCTGTCGCTAAACGACAGCCAGATCAAGCCCACCCCGGACGTCTCTTCGGTGATGACCAGCCGCTATCTTGCGGGACTGGGCGTGCTGGATAAGCGCATGGTGATACTGGTGAATATCGAAATGCTGCTGAGCCGCGAAGAGATGCAGGTGGTCGGCTCGATGGTTGATGCGCTCGCAGAATAACCCCCTCCTGAAGAAAACAGGCGCATGGCACAAGCAGTGCGCCTGGGTAGTTTACCGCTAAGAGTAAACCCCCACTTATTTTCACTGCCTCTGAGGACATTACTGCAGCTCGCGCTGTATGGATTACACACCTGCAAATATTGAGAAATGGAATGATGCCGTAGGGGCGATCCTCTTTTCCGGTCGGTCTCCGGTCGTTCTCCGATCCTTCATATACCGTAGGGGTCGATCATCTTTTTCGATCGACCCGCAGAGGCTCAGGCAGAATTCAGTGGCCTCAAATGTCGCAGGGAATATCCTGTAAACCCGCACCAACATGACTTCCATCGCGATACGATCGGCAACCCGGCCTGATGCCAGCCAGAGCACGCCGGAACGGCAAAAGACGCTCCCTGCGGGCCTCGGCACGCGGCATCCCTGCCGCGTGACGTCCGGCTTACCTCCGGCAGGCCTCATCCCTGCTAACAGCGTGCCCGCTGCGAGTGTTAAGCCGCGGCGATGGCAGGAAGATACGTGGGCTTCATATACCGTAGGGGGCGACCATTTTTTTCGTTCGACCTCCGATCCTTCATATACCGTAGGGGTCGACCATCTTTTCCGGTCGACCCGCAGAGGCTCCGGCAGAAGTCCGGGGCTTTCGTGTGCCGCAGGGTACCTCCTGCAAACCCGCACCAACATGACTTCCATCGCGATACGATCAGCAACCCGGCCTGAGGCCAGCCAGAGCACGCCGGAACGGCAAAAGACGCTCCCTGCGGGCCTCGGCACGCGGCATCCCTGCCGCGTGACGTCCGGCTTACCTCCGGCAGGCCTCATCCCTGTTAACAGCGTGCCCGCTGCGAGTGTTAAGCCGCGACGATGGCAGGAAGATAAGTGGGCTTCATATACTGTGGTGGCGACCGTCTTTTCCCAACGACCCGGTGTATGAAGGCGGGTTAACCTGGAGATATACACGTTCTTTACCGCCTTTAATTCCCCGATCCTCGTCACGCAGCGCTTATAAATCCGGTTAGCGAGTCGCGATTTGTTTGTTTAAGCACGCGTAGTTTTCACGTTTTATGCGCCGCCTTCCAGAATCGGCTGCAACCTAACGTGTGTGCTTGAATAAGTGCGTCAGCGAGGATTATGGTAGCCATGCGTCGGCAAAATCCGGCGACAGGATTGGCGTCCTGACACTGTATCTCGGCAATATGCGCCATAAATTGCGCATATAACTAAATGATTGCTTCGAGATAACCATGATGAATGACGGAATTTATGATTACACCCCGCTAGAAACCACCGAGTTATGTGACCAGTGCCGCACTCTGGCCTTTACCATCACCGAACTCACTCACCCAACAGCCCGCGATATCTTGCTGTGGGTGCTGGTGGAACGCATTGAGATGCTGAGTTTGCGGCTGGAGAGCGAAGACCACTTACTAACTGAGAACTGATGACGGTTAGTAAAATTGCAGGCATTGCTTTGGCGGTGCCTGTTGATGTTTTGCAAGGCTCATAATTTTCTCTACAGCTTACGTGGAAAGCGTTTAGTTGTGATATTATATTTTTATATAATAAAGCTGGAGGGGTTATGTACATTACAAATCTGCGAAAAGTGGGGGGCTCTGTCATGCTGGCTGTGCCACCTGCGCTGCTGGATGTTTTGCAGCTAAATGCTGGAGCGAAAGTGGGTATGGCTGTTGATGCTGGCCGACTGATTGTGGAAGCACAATCTCGCCCCCGCTATACGCTTGAGCAGTTGCTTGCTCAATGTGACAGCCAAGCTGAAGTTTCGTCTGATGACCGTGAATGGCTGAATAATAAACCAGTCGGAGGAGAGTTGATCTGATGGAAAGAGGGGAGATATGGCTAGTCTCACTTGACCCAACTTTGGGACATGAGCAGCAGGGAACGCGGCCAGTTTTGATAGTTTCGCCTGGTGCTTTTAACCGATTGACGGGAACACCAGTTGTGTTGCCTGTCACTAACGGCGGCAACTTTGCCCGTACAGCGGGATTTGCAGTGCCGCTCGATGGCGCCGGTATGCGCACCGTCGGCGTGGTTCGCTGCGATCAACCGCGCGCTTTGGATATGGCTTCACGACACGGCAGGAAGCTGGAGGATGCTCCAGCAGAAATAGTTGATGATGTGATGGCTCGACTGGCGACGATTTTCGAATAAGTAACTATGGCACGACGGTTTATGAGCCATAGCGTCCTGTTGCGGTTGAATTCAAATCAATCAGTAGCATAATCGGCATATTGCCATAATAGAAAGATGCAGAGTTTGAGAAGCTGTAGATCTTCCCGGTTATCCTGACCAGGATGCGGTCACCGACGGTGGTAAACACGGCATTACTCTTATCGCTGACTAAGAATGGTCCGCTATCGCGGAGTACAGGCAATGGCTTGTTCAGTGGCTTGTTGAGATAGTAGCGATAGACTGCGCCAACGGTAGCACCGCCACCCTGGTATTTTGTGATGTAGAGCCATGTATTGGGGCTAAGTTGTTTCTTACTGAAGAGAATATCGTCCGGTGATGAATGCTCAGCGTAGAAGACGACTCCGCCAACAGCAACAATAATAAGTAATATGGACGTCAAAATGTAATGCAGACGCTTAAAAACCGTGTTGCTTAGCATAATCAATTCCCTGTCTTATCCAGAACTGGTCACGGGGATCATCACCATAAGGTGGCTTGCTGTACCAGTGCCCCCAGTTCGACTGACTGGTCCCAGCACGGGACTGCGCCCATCCTGCACCCATCAAAAGTATATCAGCTGGGATGCCTGCAGCTGTACCTGTTGCACCAAAATTAAAATTTCCAAAATTCTGTAGCTGATAACTTTGTTGCTTGTAATCCCAGGGGCCGTGATTTCTTACTTTTTGGTAAAACCAATAATATACACGAATAGTGGCCATGTCTCGCGGCATTCCATGAATGCGTGCTTCGCGCATGTTTTTCCAAATAACAGAGGTGCCCCCATCTGGGGTAATTGGTATAACTGCCATGTAAACTCCTGTCTTCCTGACAAAAATGTGATGATACAGTGGGTACGTAGTGATAGCCGAAGAATGCATAATTTGTCTTAAATAGACTAGAGGAGCTTGATAAATGATGCGGAATTAGACACGTGAAGAATGAAAGATCTTTTCAATAATTTACCCAGAAAATGCCTATAAAAGTTTATAGGGCTGTGCTAAATGCAATGATGTTAATTGGTGCTTTTATAAGAGAGTGTCTTTAGTAAATTGGAAGTTTAATGTATAGCGGTAACAATAACAAATCTAATGATAAGCCAGTGCTTGTCGAATTGAAGATATACACGGATTATACGTTCGAGCAATTACTTGCTGAATGTCATGGCAAAGCTTAAGTTACGGCCGATGATACTGAGTGGTTAGATAACAAGCCGATTAATAGAGGGTTAATTTTATAAATTACGGCTTAATGCTATTCTGAGACATAATTAGCTTTAGCAATTAAAACGTATGGTTTATGAAGCCTATACCAATGCCATGTAGTTTTGCTGCTCTGTCATCTTTTTTGCGACATGGACAGGATGATGCCGCTTGGATTATCGGCTACTTCGGAAACTGGCCGGAGCAAGGGTAGCGGAGATATCAATATATTTTCTCAATCCCATTGCACGGCTTACACCGCGAGGATCGGAAAAGGGCAGTTTAAACGTGGGTGATGGCGATACTTTTACTGTCCATGCGGTATCACCGATAAAGCGAAAGCTTGCTGAGCGGGTCGAAACCCTCAAAGTGACCTGAAGAATAAGCACCACCGATAGTCATTTTCTCTACTATGCCTTGAGAGGAATTTAATAGCAGGATCGTCAGCATTTCTTCAAAGATGATGTCATCCGTCACGAATAAAAGATAGCGACGTGAATCAATTTTTATCGCGACTTCAAGCACTTTCCCTGGAATGATAATTCCAGTTGATTTGCCGCCAATCAGCACTTCAGGTTGAGTGTTCATACTGATTTGTTACTTGTTGGCCCTGTATGGATGGGGCTAACTTTACCTAGAGGGAAAAATGGGATCCATATATGTACCTAAAGAAAAAAAAGCTGTGGAATGTGACGTTTTAAGAGAGGTTGGCATGAAAGACGATAGTGTTCTGGATGGTATTTTTTTTCAGTAAAGAGCGAAGCTGAGCGTTTTATATCGTGCTACAGCGGTAGTGATGATGATATCAGTAGTTACAATGAACTCCGTGGCCGGTGCGAGAGTAAAACAAAAGAAAAAATTAATAAATTCAAGGGAGGAAGGCGGCCATATCATGGATGATAATTTTGAATGCATGCTTTACGATGCTAATTTTTCTGCACAATGGAATGGAAAGTTTGGAACGTATCTTGCCATTGCATTCTTCTTTTACCACTGGGGGCAGTATTGTTATTCTTCTGGGCACCGGCGTGAAGGATTGCTATTTATGGCAAGAGCAGCTGGTTGTGGTGGAGTCTGGCAGGGGGCTGGGCTATACGCTGACCGTGTAGAGACTTCTGAATTGGCGTTAAAGAAAAAGCAAGATCATGGAAAGAAGGGTGGAGAGGCTACAGCCACGGCTTTAGCACCCGCACGAGATGAGTTAAAGCGGTTGCTTAAAATAAACTGCCCGGCAGAAGGATGGAAAACTAAAACTGCAGCAATCGGTGCCGTTGTAGATCAACTTGAGGCTTTTGTTACAAAAAACAAAATAAAATTTAAAACTGATAATCTTGATAATGCCATATTAACATGGTGTAAGAGATATGATGATTTACGAGACGTATTGGAGAGTTCTTTAAATAGAACATGAAAAATAACCGCGTGGATTGATTTTTCTTTATGGACATATGGAGGTGCGTGCTAGTGAAGAAGTACATTTAAACAGCCGAAACCGGTAAACATGCGTCTATATGCTACTCGCGGTTGGATATGGAATTAATGCCGCCTTGATAGAAGGCGGCATTGTAACTAAATATCATCAATAAGACCAATAGGTAAACCATTTTCACCGGTTGAACTGTATTGTGCGACAGTAATCTCCCTCAACTTTTCGGCCAAATTTTCGGGCACATCATTATCAACTACTATGATTTGAATTGGGGTTTTATTTTTTTTTGCATAATTGCAGATATCAATAAGGTTGAAGTATATTTTTTCATATTTTAAGGGGTCAGAGGCACCCTCAATTACATCTTCCTTTTTATCAGTAAACTCGACATATTTTTCTTTTAAATTTTTCCCTAAATATTTACCAACTGTGTCGAGCATTAAAAGACGTGGGTGATTAATATCATTTTTAATTGAGCTTTTGAGTATGGAAGACATGTAGCCAATGGAGACTATTGTTCTCAATCCACCTGAGGTAATATTGAAGTAGTCTTTTCCTCTAACAATTGCCGAAAAGTGGCTCTTATTAATATCTATCCCGGTTCTGTTTTTTATATTAATTTTAGCAAGAAAATCGTTTAAGTTATCAGCTAAATCTGATAGTACACCATCTATACTTGGAGCATTAGATCTGAGTCGATCCAATTCTTCATTTAATTTTTCTAAATTATCAATTAATGTATTTTGTCTAACTAGAATTTCTTCTTGATGGTTTCTTACTCGTAAGTTTGATACAAGGTTTTCTCGCTGTTTTTTTGTGCTAACAATCTCTTTGATTAAAGTATCTCGCTGTGTTAAAAATGGAGTGATCATTTCCCTAGATTCAGAATCGATCATTTCACTCACTTTTATAAGATCTTTTTCTAATATATTTTTACTAACTAGCATATCATGCTGTTGAGCTGTAATACCTATTATCAATTCTTCAATTGACTTCGTTCTTTTGATTAATGACTTAAGTTCTTCATCTAATTGTTCTGATTTTGAATTAATGAATCCGCCATCTGTGGTATTGATTGACATTATATTGTCACAGATTGGACAGTTGCATTTTACATCTGCTAGCGAGCCAATTCTTTCATTAGCAACGTGAATTGCTTTGATCTTTTTAACGTCATTTAAATAGTCATTTTTAAGTCTAATGTATTGATCTTTCTTGTGGCTAAGCTCGATAGATTTTTTATTTAAACCTTTTATTTTTAAATTGAATTCATTATGGAGTGACTTTAATTCATTATAATTTTCAGAATCAGCTGTCATAGTAGCATTAATTTCATCAAGAGACTCTTCAATGTCTTCTATGAGGGTATCACATTCGGTTATTGCGTCGTCTAAAGATGATATGCTTTCATAGCCAGTTTCTCTTAGGAACTCAGCAACGTTATCATATTTCTTTACCAACCTAGCATGTTCAGTTTTTTTCTCTGAAATTTGAGATTCAATATCGGCTATATCTGCGTCGAACAAATTGTAAATGTACTTAAATACTTCTTTTGTTTGAGTATAACGTCCCCATTCAGTTAAGTTTAATAGTGACTTACTTCCCATGTCATCCTGATTAACATAGGCGAATTTCATAATGTTCCTGAAGCTTAGTCTTTGAAACTTAGATACCTCCTGAGTTGGAGACACTTTTAGCTTCAGTTTAGGAAAATTAAGTTTATCCATTAAAAAATCAGAAAAAAAACCGTCCGGAGCATTTGTTATTTTGAAGTTAGGTGCATATTTCCCGGGTAAGAAAGAATCTTTCTCTTCATACAAACTTGGGTAAACTTCAATGAATTCAGATGGTTTATAGATGTCCCTTATTATAGTAAAAGGCGAGTCATTTATAAAAACCTCCATGGCAGCGAACTTAACAGAAGATATAATCTCATCAGCCAATTCAATTCTACTTGACCCAAGTAAATAATTTATAAATTCTAATATGCTGGATTTACCTGTGTCAGAATCACCATGAATAATATTTAACCCATTCGTAAAAGAGACAATATAATCTTTTCTTAATCCTGCCAGAATTAATTTTTCAATCCTTAAATATGATTTCATTCTGATATCCTTACTAGGTCATTTATCAATTTATTGAGCTTGGGTGTTGTGCAGGATTTTAAAGCAGAAATTGATTTTACATGCTGTTTAACCTGATTGAAAAAATCAGAATCTAAATTATTGAAAAAGAGCTTTCCATTCTCTGATAGTCTAATTAATGTAACACCATCATTCCTTAAAGCCTCAATAAGCCCTTTGCAAGATAGGTATTTTATTAATTCTTTTATTTTTCTACTATTAAATAAAATGTCAACATTTAGAGAGAGACCTTTTATCGTATAAGTTTCCTCTCTATCAATTATTGGTATTTTTTTACCAGCTAAAAACATCGCCCGCTCAATTTTAGATGGATTTTTTATCAAGTACATAAATATCTGCGCTTTATTAATATCCATCACAGCGTCAGAGTTTTTATTCTCTCCTAAACCCTCTGTGATAATTATTAACATGCATAGATTGAGACTAAACTCTTCATCTAACGGAATATAAGGTAAAATGCTCACTGACTACTCCTGAGCTGATTCAGCGATTCAAGTGTAGTATCAGCAGACCAAATTACATCTCTATTTGATTTGTTGGCTAGCTGATGAAGCATACCTTTTTTATGCAAATTATCGAAATCAGAGAGTAAAACATTTAATGCAATACGATCTTCATCTTCAATTTTTTTGTGGATCGCTGATAATAACTGATCAGAAGTAAGATGGTTAGCTATGGCTGATTGAAACTGGGTTTGATATAACCCTTTAATTTTACGATACAATCCATCTAATATCGCTCTGTCACGATCGCTTGTAAAGAAATTTCTCGCTAATTCCGCATTATAATAATATTCCTTTGCATGATTAGAAATGTCATCATGTACATCAGCTACAATCATCTTTAATACAAAGTATTCATTATCATATTGATTTTCATCGACGAAATCATTTGTAACTAATGGCTCTCGATTGTCTCGATCAATTTCTAATATAAATCTTTTTACTAATTTATATACATTGTTATCAGTATCTGAAGGCTTACAGATTGTACCGTGATCTTCATGAACTGCTATTGAGTCTTTTGCTAGGATTTGAATTGGTAATGCGCTTTTTTTATTTACTATTAAATCATTTGTGCCATAAATGAACTTTGCACTTGGCGTTTGATTTGACGCAAGCCATTCCCTATTTAAAGAATCGGTCTCATCACTAAATACTTTCAAATCTTTTATCTGGGCACTTGATGATATCATTGATGAGTAGGACGCAAGCTCAGAGCCAGCATGAGGAACGGCAAGGGAAATAAAACCTTTAATATTATCATTGCGACCATATTTTATCATTTTTAAAATACATGATTTAGCGACTAACCCCCCCATGCTGTGAGCTACAAATATGATGTTTTTATATTCTGAAAGGTTAACATCAATTTCTGTAACTAAGAGCTCAGATAATTCGTCAACCGGCAGGTTCATTTGTATTTTATTTGTAGAGTTAAAAAGCTTCCTCAAGAAGCCTTTCGCTACATTGAATTTACTTGTGAAGTTTGTAAAATATTCAAAATATGAAATATCAAAACTTGCTAAATCTTCATCCGATTTTAATAACTTTGGAAAGGAAACTTCATCGCTGTAATTCCAAGTATTACCACCTCCATTCAGTCCATGAATGAAGAGTACTAAATTAGAGGCTTTTTCCTGTCGAATCCATTTTAGCATTGTCATTGTTTTTATCCTAAAAAACGCTAAAAATCATAAGGCTATGATTGTTGTTCAACATAAATGATAGTCTAAAACAATGAAATATAAAAGACTAAAATATTACTACAAATCAGAAGGATAGGTTTGTTACTAGCAAGTAGAACCGTCTTTGTATCTACCAGAAGTACGGTGGATGAATCCGGGGAAGCAGTAACTGCTCGTTAGGAGAGGGGGATGATCTTAATAATAAAGGTATAGGGTAGAGCAACAGCCCAATCTCTCAGGAGACTCCTCTCAATGTTAAAGCAACGTTAACATTGTTCGGATATGCGTTGCAGCGATCAATTTAATTAGCAACATATGCCGGGCTGCATTATGAGATTTCAAGTTGCATCAATACCGCTTATATTTTCTACCCAACGAGCCGCATACTTTTTGTCCCACCATCAATAATACTTCCGCGATCAGCAGCCATAACGAAGTCAGCCCACTACTGCATCATTGGTCGTCGTTGTTCAAGATAGTCACTGCGGTTATAAGCGCGACGTACTTCATTCTTGTCTACATGGGCAAGTGCTGCCTCAATGACATCAGGTGGGACGCCTTGCTCATCAAGGGGCGTATTGGCAATAGATCGCAGACCGTGTGAAACGAGTACTCCACCAAAACCTGCGCGTTTTAGCGATGCGTTTACGGTCTGACTGTTCATAGGCTGGTTTGGCTTGATGCGGCTGGGAAAGATAAATTCCCGATTGCCACTTAACGGCTTCATCATTTACAGAACAACGATGGCTTCATCAGACAATGGCACAGTACGGTCACGGTTCATCTTCATGCGCGATGCAGGGATCTTCCATTCTCGTGCCTCCTGGTCTACCTCATCCCAACGAGCCTCAGCCGCTTCGGCAGGGCGGGTAATAGTTAGAAGTTGCCACATTAAGAGGCAGCGTGTGGGAAGGCTAATGCTGGCTGTTCGCATCGTCTGCATCAGTTGAGGTAGCTGATCCGGTCGAATGCTTGGCATGTTCTTCTTCTGCGGCTTCTCAAAGGCCTTGCCAATGTTGACACTGGGCACTGCATCAATCAGACCTGTATTTTGGGCATAGATCATGACCTCATTAATGCGCTGGCACAGGCGACGAACGGTTTCCAGTGCTCCTCTGGCCTGGACTGGTTGCACGGCCTGAACCAGGGTATGAGCTTTAATATCTGTAACGCTGACGTCGCCAATCGCAGGAAAAACATCTCTCTCAAGCGAGCGCCAGATATCGTCGGCATAGTCCTCTGTCACGCTGGCTTTCTTCACATTCCACCATCGTTCAGCTACGAGCTGGAAAGTAATTGTTTTGGCTTCAAGCGAACTGCGCAGTTGTTCTTGCTGATGCTCCTGAGGATCGATTTGTTTCGCCAGGAGAGAGCGAGATTCTGCTCGATAGTTTCTGGCATCGGCAAGCGTAATTGACGGGTAGGGGCCTATACTCTTCTTCGCACGTTTCTTGGTGAGAGGGCGAATGTAGCGAAACTGCCAGATTTTACTCCCGCTGGATTTGATCAGTAGCTCAAGTCCATCGCCATCATAGAGAACGTAGTCCGCTTCCTTCGGTCTGGCGGATTCGATTTCCTTGACGGATAAAGGTTTGGCCTGGCTTGCCATTGCTGGGCTAGGCACCTCAAAAACAATAAAGCTTTATGAGGTGCCTAACAAGGTGCCTAAAAGGTTCGAATTTGATTAGTTGACATCAGACTTCGCGGGGCACATTGAAGGCACAAAAAAGCCCACTCGGCGTTAACCTTGTGGGCTTTCAGGACTTCTGCGGTCGGCTCTGGAACCGCCGCGAAAAGATTTGGTGGAGCTGGCGGGAGTTGAACCCGCGTCCAGAATTACTACACCGTCGGCACTACATGCTTAGTCAGTCTTTACATTCGCCGGCCAGCTGCGGACAGACACGCCACTGACAAACTAGCCTGATTAGTTTTAGTGCTTCAACCCCAGGCCGGGTATCCACACGAGTTCTTTTGGGTTTGACTTCTCTTGATCCCCGTCTTAAGAACGGAAGCTAGGGAGAGAAGGCTCTAAGCAGGGTATTAAGCTGCTAGTGCGTAGTTTTCGTCGTTTGCGACTATTTTTTTGCGGCTTTTAACGAGGCAAACCGCCCCTCGGCATGCTCCTAGGGCTACGCAAATCCTGTCGAATCCAGAATCAGCCCCAAGTACTGTTTCGCAGTATATCAGAAAAACCTGTCGCTGTACCAGTAGGTTAGCGATTAGCGTGTTTCATAATACGTGCTTTGTCTAATTTCCACTCACGATCTTTGATGTCATCGCGCTTGTCGTGCTCACGCTTACCTTTTGCCAGGCCGATTTTCAGCTTAGCCCAGGCGTTTTTCCAGTACATCGACAGCGCGATAATGGTGTAACCATCACGGTTAACTTTACCAATCAGCGTGTCGAGCTCGCGTTTTTTCAGCAGCAGCTTGCGGCTGCGCGTCGGGTCGCAGACATAATGCGTAGAGGCGACGCTCAAAGGCTGGAAAGTTGACCCAAACAGGTAGGCTTCGCCATCGCGCAGCATGATGTAGCTGTCGCTGATGTTGGCCTTACCGGCGCGGAGAGTTTTGACTTCCCATCCCTGGAGCGAAAGCCCGGCTTCGAACTCTTCTTCGATGAAGTATTCGTGGCGGGCGCGCTTGTTCATGGCAATGGTAGCGGAACCGGGTTTATGTGCTTTTTTCTTTGTCATAGTGCTACTTAGTGTACATGAAGCAGTGATTAATGGCATCCCCTGTAAAGCCGCTGACGGGGGAAACGGATATTCTAGCAGATGCCCGGCCGGAGAGAATTTTTGTTTGATTGCTGGCAATGGTATTATTTATAAGTTCTAGAAATTGACAGGAATCGTTATGTCCCAGATTAGTCGTTCCGCGCTGGTGCCGTACAGTGCTGAGCAGATGTACCGCTTAGTTAACGATGTCGACAGCTATCCGCAGTTTTTACCGGGCTGCACCGGTAGCCGGGTGCTGGACGCCAGCGATGACCAGATGACCGCTTCAGTTGACGTCTCCAAAGCCGGCATCAGTAAAACCTTCGTGACCCGTAATACGCTGACCGATAATCAAAGCATCCATATGCAGCTGGTTGATGGTCCGTTCCGCAAGCTAAACGGCGGCTGGCGTTTTACTGCGCTGAGCGAAGAAGCCTGCAAGGTTGAGCTGAATCTGGACTTTGAGTTCACCAACATGCTGGTTGAGCTGGCGTTTGGCCGCATCTTTAAAGAGCTGGCCAGCAGCATGGTGCAGGCGTTTACCCAGCGGGCGAAAGAGGTCTACAGTGCCTGATATCGTGGTGGAAGTGGCGTATGCACTGCCGGATAAGCAGTATCTTTACAGCGTCAAAGTGCCGGAAGGCAGCAGCGTAGAGCAGGCGATCATCGCTTCCGGCCTGCTGGAGATACGCAGCGACATCAGTTTGCAGCAGAACAAGGTGGGGATTTTCAGCCGCCCGGTGAAGCTGCAGGATGAAGTGCAGAGCGGTGACCGCATCGAAATCTATCGGCCGCTGATTGCCGACCCGAAAGATCTGCGCCGCCAGCGGGCGGAACGGGCAGCAAAAAAATAAGGCGCATTGAGCGCCTTATTTTTTTATAGGCCAACCGGAAAAAGGGCGGCCTCTGGCTGAACAGAGGATTAACCTTCGTTTTTGCTCAGTGCAGGTTTGTTATCAATGTTGGTCAGCGTACCGTTCTGATCAAACGTCAGGGTCAGCGTCTGCTGTTTCACCGGCTCGTGGCCTGGCTCCTGACGGAATACGTAATACCACACGTTTTTACCAAACGGGTCGTGCATCATCGGCGTGCCCAGCGTGTAAGCAACCTGCTGTTGGGTCATGCCAGTATGGATTTTGGCGACGTCATTGGCGACCAGGTAGTTGCCCTGGTTGATATCCGGGCGGTAAACCACTCGCTCCAGAGTGGAACATCCAGCGGTCATCATCAGAAGAACCACCGCGGCAGCAGTCAGCGTTTTACAGCGCATAATCAATGTTTATTCCTTTGTGGCTATATTCGTATCCCCGGACTCCCTGAAACAAGCCGCTCCAGGACATGGGTCTATCAGTGTGCAACTACGATACCAGTGTAAGCTGCCGATGATAATAAACCTTTCCGCAGTTTAAAACCTCTGCGAAGCAACGATATGACCACAATCCGGTAAAAAAGTGCAATGCTCAGGCGGCTAAAAGCTCTTTGGCGTTCGCCAGCGTGTTGCGCGTGACCTCGCTGCCGCCCAGTAAACGTGCCAGTTCCTGCAGGCGGGCGCGCTTGTCCAGCGGCTGCATATGCGTTTCGGTCATCGCACCGTCGGTCTCTTTACTGACGTAGAAATGCTGATGGCCACAGCCTGCAACCTGCGGCAGGTGCGTCACGCACATCACCTGAGTAGATTCACCCAGCTGGCGCAGCATTTTACCGACCACCGCGGCGGTTGGCCCGCTGATACCCACGTCCACCTCATCGAAAATCAGCGCCGGCGTATCCATTTTACGTGCGGTAATCACCTGAATTGCCAGCGCAATACGCGACAGCTCACCGCCCGATGCCACTTTGCCCAGCGGCTGAACCGGCTGGCCAGGGTTGGTACTGACGCGGAAATCGATACGGTCCGCGCCTTCAGCCGTCAGATGGTCCGGGTTAAACTGAATTTCAATGCTGAAGCGGCCGTGCGGCATTGACAGCGTATGCATGCTGTCGGTGATCAGCCCGCTCAGCTCGTTGGCGAAATGAGTGCGGCGCTCGTGCAGCTGCTGTGCGCAGCTCAGGGCCGCAGCATAGTGCAGGCTGACGGCTGCGCTCAGCTCGTCCTGGTCGCTCTCCTGCTGGTCAAGCAGCTGCTGTTCTGCCAGCAGCTGCTGATGAAATACGGGCAGCTCTTCCGGGGCAAGGTGATGCTTGCGTGCCAGGCTAATCTGGCGCGACAGGCGCTGCTCCAGCTCGTGCAAGCGGTTAGGATCAAGGTCGAGGCGGTCACAGTAGTGGCGCAGCTCATCGCTGGCCTCACTGATTTGGATAGCGGCCTCTTCCAACATGCCAAACACACCGCTCAGCTTGTCGTCCATCTCAATCAGCTCGGTCATCAGCTGGCGTGCGGTATACAGCTGGCTTTGCAGGTTGTTATCTTCGCCATCGGCCAGCATCAGCAGGGCTTGCTGGCTGGTCGAGAGCAGCTGCCCGCTGTTCGCCAGGCGCTTATACTCTTCATCAATCTGCTCATATTCGCCGCTGACCGGCGCAAACTCGTTCAGCTCTTTTAGCTGATACTGCAACAGTTCACGGCGCGCTTCACGCTCCTGCGCCAGCTGCTGATGCTGCGCCAGCGCGCGGCAGCTCTGGTGCCACTGACGATAGTGCTGCGCCATGTTTTGCATCAGCAGAGGTTCACCGGCGTAAGCATCCAGCAGTGTTTTCTGGTGTTCAGGTTTGAGCAGCAGCTGATGGGCGTGCTGGCCGTGGATCTGGATAAGCGCCTGGCCGAGGTCACGCAGCTGGGAGAGCGGCACCGCAGTGCCGTTGATAAAGCCGCGTGAGCGACCATCGCTGCTGATCACACGGCGCAGCAGGCATTCATTACCGTCATCCAGCTGGTTGTCCGTCAGCCAGCGCTGCGCGGAAGGGGTATCTTTGAGGGAGAAGCGCGCGCAGATATCGGCCCGTGCTGCCCCCTGGCGCACCATATCAGCCTCGGCACGACCACCCAGACACAAACCCAGCGCGTCAATGGCGATGGATTTACCCGCACCGGTTTCCCCGGTGATAGCCGTCATTCCGCGCTGAAAGTCGATCTCAAGCTCGCGAACAATCGCGAAGTTACTGATGGTCAGTTGTGCCAGCATAATTGTCTTTCCTGTATGAAAACACAGATATGGTTTTTCATACAGTATATACTGGTTTTATAAACAGTAAACTCAGGCAGCACGCTTTTTAGAATAATTTTTTTGACCAGCCGAGCTTTGAGCTTAGCGTGTTGAAATAATTATAATTTTTCGGGTGGATCAGGTTCAGGTGATAATCGCTGCGGCGGATTAATACATCTTCTCCCTGCTGGATAGGCAGTGCTATCTGGCTGTCGCAGCTGATCTCCAGGTCGCCGCGCATATGGGAAAAACGCAGGCGGATGGTGCTGCTGCTGTTGATCACTAATGGGCGGGCCGACAGGGTATGCGGGAACATCGGCACCAGCACAATGGCATCCAGCGACGGGGTGAGGATTGGCCCGCCGGCCGAGAGGGAATAGGCGGTGGAACCGGTCGGCGTGGAGATGATCAGGCCATCCGACCGCTGCGAAAACGCAAAGTTCTCGTCAATATAGACCTCGAACTCGATCATATGCGCCACTTTGCCCGGGTGCAGCACCACTTCGTTTATCGCCGTGCCAATGCGCGGCGTGCCGGACTGGCGGCAAACCTGCGCTTCCAGCAGGAAGCGGCTCTCAACGAAGTATTCGCCTTCCAGCACGTCGGCCAGCTGCTGCTGCGCATTGTCCGGGTCAAGGTCGGTGAGAAAACCCAGGTTGCCGCGGTTAATTCCGATCACTTTGATGTCATAGCGCGCCAGCACTCTCGCCGCACCCAGCATATTGCCATCACCGCCGACCACGACGGCCAGATCGGCCTTGCGGCCAATCTCCGCCAGCGTTCCGGTCAGGACGCCATCCAGTTTCAACTCGCGCGCGATCTGCTGCTCAATAATGACCTGATAGCCTTTACCGGTCAGCCAGCGATACAGCATTTCATGGGTGCTGAGTGCGGTAGGGTGGCGTGGATGGCCGACGATCCCGATGCAGTTGAAGTGGGTATTCATGTTACTGGCATTCCTTACGAGGTAAACTGCCCCGACAATGTGACTGGTTCCCTTGAAACCGCGATTCTGATCCCCATAATAAGCGAACCAGCGAGATGAATATGCACAAACGCGGAGAAATTCATGAGTAGTAAAGAACAGAACACACCAAACGAGCAAGTTTCAGACGAAATCGAGATGGAGCAGGCACAAAACCAGGACGCGGAAACAGCAGAAGTGGTGGATCCGCGTGATGAGCGTATTGCTGAACTGGAAGCACAGCTGGCCGATTCTCTGGGTGGCGTGCGCGATGCGCAGCTGCGTGCTCAGGCAGAGATCGAAAACATCCGTCGCCGTGCCGAACTGGATGTGGAAAAAGCGCACAAATTTGCGCTGGAAAAATTCGCCAACGAGCTGCTGCCAGTGATCGACAGCCTGGAGCGCGCGCTGGAAGTGGCCGATAAAGAGAACCCGGAACTGGCTTCGATGATTGAAGGCATCGACCTGACCATGAAGTCACTGATGGGTGCGGTACGTAAGTTTGGCGTGGAAGTGGTTGGCGACACCAATGTGCCGTTCAACCCGGAAGTGCACCAGGCGATGTCGATGATGGAGTCTGAAGAGGTCGCACCAAACCACGTGCTGATGGTGATGCAGCGCGGTTATACCCTTAACGGTCGCCTGCTGCGCCCGGCGATGGTTGCCGTCGCCAAAGCCAAAGCTTAATGCCTGCACGGGGCGACCTTTTCCCCGGTCGCTCCTGCAGTATCCAAATAGCCGCCTTGTGCGGCTATTTTTATGCGCGCTTACTGGAAAGCAGGTTCGTTAACCTTAAATGCGCGGATCGCGACCGACAGCTGATCTGCCTGCTCCTGCATCGACTGCGCGGCCGCGGCTGACTCGTTGACCAGCGCGGCGTTCTGCTGGGTCACCTGGTCCATCTGGGTGATCGCCATGTTGATCTCATCAATACCGCTGCTCTGTTCGGCGCTGGCAATCGAGATTTCGCCAATAATCTGCGTCACGCTTTTCACGCTGGAGAGCACTTCATCCATGGTGGAACCTGCTTTCGCCACCTGTTTGCCGCCCTCATCGACTTTACTCACCGAGTCCTGAATCAGCTGCGCGATCTCTTTCGCGGCGGAAGCCGAGCGCTGCGCCAGGCTGCGTACTTCTGAGGCAACCACGGCAAAACCGCGCCCCTGCTCGCCCGCGCGTGCGGCTTCAACGGCGGCGTTCAGCGCCAGAATATTGGTCTGGAAGGCAATGCCGTCAATCACGCTGATGATATCGACGATTTTTTTCGACGATCCGTTAATCATCTCCATAGTGCTGACCACCTGTTTCACCGCATCGCCGCTCTGCAAGGCAACCTGTGAAGCCTGTGCGGCCAGCTGGTTGGCCTGGCGTGCGTTGTCGGCGTTCTGCTTCACCGTTGAGGTGATCTGTTCCATTGCCGAAGCTGTCTCTTCCAGCGAGCTGGCCTGCTGCTCGGTACGGGCGGAGAGGTCCATATTGCCCGCCGAAATTTCGCTGGAGGCATTGGCAATCAGGTCGGTGCCGGACCGCACTTCATAGACAATTTTCAGCAGGTTTTCATTCATGTTCTTCAGTGCCTGCATCAGCTGGCCGGTTTCATCCGTTGAGGTGACATGAATGGCGCTGCGCAGATCGCCCGCTGCGACATTTTCGGCAATTTTCACCGCTTCACGCAGCGGACGTACGATAGAGCGGGTGAGGAAATAACCCAGCAGCACCGCCGCAATCATCGCCAACGCGGAGAAGATCAGCGTGATCTTAATCGCCGTTGAGCCATCCTTCACCGCCTTAACGCCTTCGGACTGAAGTTGGCCAGACTGCGAGTCGGCAAAGGCCACCACGATATCGAGGAAGGCATTCTGCGTGGTAGTGATTTTACGCAGCACCACTTCGGTGGCATTGGTGATATCCCGCGCGCGCACCAGATCCAGCAGATCCCGCTTATCCTGCTCGAACAGGGCTGCTGCCGCTTTCACATCCTTGATCTTCTGTATACCGACTGGCGTGGTTTGCAGCCTGGCAATTTTGTCAATCGCCGCATCGGTTTTGGCGGTTGCTGCTTCCAGCTGAGTAAAACGCTTATCATTGGCTCCCGGGTTGGCGGCATCCAGCACCATTCCGCGCAAGAACTTGATCTGGTCATTAACGCCGTCGCGCACATCAAACGACAGGCGGACTTTGGTGTAGCGATCGCTGATGATGCTGTCGATGGAATGATTAATGTTGCTGGTCTTGATAATTGCGGTAGCGCTGACGATGATCAAAAGCAGGATCACCAGGCCAAATGCGGCACCAAGCCGCACGCCCACTCTCATATTCTTTAGCGATGACATTGAATTTACCCCTAAGTTAGTTCGAGCCAGAAAGGGAGCATTTTTATGCTCCTCGAGTTCGAACCCATCGGCAGCAGAGGGGAAAACTTGATAAGAAATTGTGACGGACTTCGCAGTTAAGCGTGTGGAAATGTAAGTAATTCAGCAGGGGAATTATTTTTCAGGGGGCGGCTACCCCCTGATTTTACAGGCTATTCAGCCGGTAGCTGCGGCGTCCAGTCAATCGGCGTTTCGCCGTGCTCGCTCAGCCACTGATTAGTTTTGGAAAAGTGCGCGCTGCCAAAAAAGCCGCGATGCGCGGAGAGCGGGGAAGGGTGCGGCGCCTGCAGGACATGGTGGCGCTGGCGGTCAAATATGCTGCCTTTCTTCTGCGCGTGCGAGCCCCACAGCAGAAAGACCACGCCTTCGCGATGCCGGTTAATGGCGGCAATAACGTTATCGGTAAAGGTTTCCCAGCCGAATTTGGCGTGCGAATGCGCCTGGCTGGCTTCCACCGTCAGCACGGTGTTCAGCAGCATCACTCCCTGGCGTGCCCAACTTTCAAGGAAGCCGTGATTCGGGCGCTGGAAGCCGGGAATATCCGTCACCAGCTCTTTATACATATTGACCAGCGAAGGGGGCACTGCGACCCCCGGCAGTACGGAGAAGGCCAGTCCATGCGCCTGGTTGGGGCCGTGATAAGGGTCCTGACCCAGTATAACCACTTTTACCGCGCCCAGTTCGGTGAGGCGAAAAGCGTTAAAAACATCTTTCTGCGGGGGATAGACGGTTTTGCCAGCCGCACGCTCTGCCGCTACCCGGGCCAGCGTCTCCTTAAAGTAAGGTTTCTCTTTTTCCTCAGCCAGCACATCGTGCCAGGTCATGGTATTGACCATTACCGCCTCCTTAACGTCATCAAAGGGCGTAGCTTATCGCGCTTTCCCACGGGGTGACACTTAAAAAATAATTGAATTTTTACACGAATTGAAGAAATTATTATCCGGCTAAAATTGATATAAAACAGAAAGTTGCTCAGGCACCCAGCGAGTGGCCAGCGATGGCTTGATTTGCATCAAAGAGGCCATATTCACAGGCTGGTATACAGATCCCAGTCAATTACGGGTTTATCCATCAACCTGGCGCTGAGCTTCTCTTCAGCGCCCATTGCCTGGGAGGCAACAACATGATTACCGGAATTCAAATTACTCAAGCAACCAATAATGCCCTGCTGAACTCTTTCTGGCTGCTGGACAGCGACAAAGCGGAAGCACGCTGCGTTTGTGCTAAAGCCGGCTACAGCGAAGATCAGGTGGTACCGGTCAGCGATCTCGGTGAAATCGAATATCGTGAAATCCCGCTGGAGGTGAAACCGCAGGTGCGCGTGGAGGGCGGTCAGCATTTGAACGTCAACGTCCTGAGCCGTGAAACGCTGGAAGAGGCGGTGAAGCACCCGGAGAAATATCCGCAGCTGACCATTCGCGTTTCCGGTTATGCCGTGCGTTTTAACTCTTTGACGCCAGAACAGCAGCGTGACGTGATTACGCGTACCTTTACTGAAAGCCTTTAAGCATTAAAAAGGGGCGATAAATAAGCGGATGGCGAATATCGCGCCATGCGCTTTTGTTGTCTACTCAACTGATAATCTGCGGTTTTTAGGCCTGGTTTTTTGCTGAGAGACTGCTGAGGTTGAGACTTTTTGCTGGCTGGACGATATCCTAAACGCTATGGTCCATTTCTGCTCATCATCAGCCAATAAAAAACCGCCCCTGGAGGCGGTTTTTTGTTATGCAGTGTGATTATTCCGCACTGTCAGTTTTCGCCGCGCTTGGCTTGCGGCGCTTACCGATATTTTTGGTGTCGCGATGGCGCTCTTTCACGCGCGGTTTCTCTTCGGCCTTCTCTTTTTCTTTCTGCTGCTTACGCTTTTCCAGCACTTTCTTCGACGGTTTGCCTTTCAGCTTCTCATTTGGCGCGCGGGTGGTCGGGCGCAGCTCATCAATGGTACGCGCTTTCAACGGCTCTTTGATGTAGCGGCTGATGCGTCCCAGCAGCATGTTGTCGTGGGCTTCTACCAGGGAGATGGCGATGCCTTTTTTGCCTGCACGGCCGGTACGGCCAATACGGTGCAGGTAGGTATCTGCGGTGACCGGCATATCGAAGTTGAACACGTGGCTGACATCGTCGATGTCGATGCCGCGCGCGGCGATATCGGTGGCCACCAGTACGTTAACGCGGCCTTCAACTACGCGTTTGATCGCTTCGTTACGCTTGGCCTGCACCAGTTCACCCTCCAGGTAGCTGGTGTTGATGCCCGCTTCGCGCAGCCAGCCGCACAGCTCGTGCACACGCTCGCGCTTGCGCACGAACACCACGGCACGGGTCACTTCCGGCTGCTTCATCAGGTGGATCAGCAGTGCGGTTTTGTGTTTGATATGGTCCGCGCGGTAGTACCACTGCTGGATTTTTTTGCGCTCGCGGCGTGCCGGATCGGCTTCAATCTCGATCGGCTCGTTCAGAATGCGTTCTGCGAAGTCTTTAATAGCTTCGCCTTCCAGCGTGGCGGAGAACAGTAACGTCTGTTTGCGCCAGCGGGTTTCGGCGGCGATGGTTTCGATATCCTGAGCGAAGCCCATGTCCAGCATGCGGTCGGCTTCATCCAGCACCAGCGTTTCCACCGCGCGGCAGTCGAAGTTTTCTTCTTTAATGTACTGCAGCAGGCGGCCGGTGGTGGCGACCACGATATCCTGGTTTTCACTGAAAACTTCGGCGTGGTTCATAAACGCCACGCCGCCGGTGATGGTGGCGATATCAAGGTGGGTATGTTTCGCCATTTCACGCGCCTGGTCTGCAACCTGCATCGCCAGTTCACGGGTCGGGGTCAGGATCAAAATGCGCGGCGGGCCGGACTTCTTACGTGGGAAGTCGAGCAAATGTTGAAGCGCGGGCAGCAGGTAGGCCGCAGTCTTGCCTGTACCGGTTGGTGCCGAACCCAGAACGTCGCGACCCTCCAGTGCTGCCGGAATAGCTTCTGCCTGAATGGCAGTAGGGCGCGTGTAGCCTTTCTCCTGCAGGGCTTGCAGTAGGCTCTCGTCAAGTTCGAGTTCGGAAAAAGTGGTTACAGTCATGGTCTACCTCAGTTTGGGGCGCTGATTATAGACAGATTGAGCGCGATCTTCATCTGTTTGTGTCGAGTTAATGACTTTTCCTTCATCGCGGATTGTCCTATGCTAGCGCCGTTTCCCTTTCAGGTCAGTCAAATGTCACAACAGAAAGCCATTCTTCGCGCCAACGGATTTACCTTCAAGCAGTTTTTTGTTGCTCACGATCGCTGTGCGATGAAGGTCGGCACCGATGGCGTGCTGCTGGGCGCCTGGGCGCCGGTGGCGAACGTTACGCGTGCGCTGGATATCGGCTGCGGCAGTGGTTTAATTGCCCTGATGCTGGCGCAGAGAACCGCTGAGAACGTCGAAATTGATGCGGTGGAACTGGATGAAGCGGCAGCCGGGCAGGCCAAAGAAAATGTCGCAGCATCGCCGTGGCCCGGCAGAGTGCATGTGCATCAGGCGGATATTGTTAGCTGGAGCGAACGCTGTTTGCAGCGCTATTCGCTGATTGTCAGCAATCCTCCCTATTTTGCGCCGGGATCGGAGTGCGCCAGCCCGCAGCGGGCATCCGCGCGCTACACCGCCAGCCTGACGCACGATGTATTGCTGAAGTGTGCTGAGGATCTGATCGCTGAAGAGGGCTTTTTCTGCGTGGTCCTGCCGGAAGCGGCCGGAAGTAAGCTGGTGGAACTGGCGCTGCAGCGCGGCTGGCATCTGCGTTTTCGCACCGACGTGTCTGATAACGAGACGCGGCCACCTAACCGCGTGCTGCTGGCGCTCTCCCCGAAAGCCGGTGAACAACTGCTGGACCGGATGACGATTCGCGGGCCTGACCAGCAGTACTCTGAAGCGCACTGTAGCCTGACCCGCGATTTCTATCTGTTCCGCTAATTAATCGTTCAGCTGCGGCTGCAGAATGGTCGGCAGCGCTTCTTCCAGCGCTTCCGGGTAATCCAGCGTGTAGTGCAGTCCGCGGCTCTCCTTGCGCGCCATCGCGCAGCGCACCATCAGTTCGGAGACCTGAACCAGGTTACGCAGCTCCAGCAGATTATTGGAGATGCGGAAATTGGCGTAATATTCGTCAATCTCCTGCTGCAGCGTGTTGATGCGGCGCAGGGCGCGCTCAAGGCGTTTAGTGGTGCGCACAATACCGACGTAGTCCCACATAAACAGCCGCAGCTCGTGCCAGTTATGCTGGATCACCACGCGCTCGTCCGAATCATCGACCCGGCTTTCATCCCATGCAGGTAATCCCGCCACCATCGGCAGGTCCGGCAGGCGACGATGGATATCCTCGGCGGCTGACCAGCCATACACCAGGCACTCCAGCAGCGAGTTTGACGCCAGGCGGTTAGCACCGTGCAGGCCGGTGTAGCTGACCTCGCCAATAGCATACAGGCCGCTGAGGTCGGTGCGCCCCTGCTGATCGACCATCACGCCGCCGCAGGTGTAGTGCGCCGCAGGCACAATCGGGATCGGCTGCTTCGTCAGGTCAAAGCCGAGCGTCAGCAGCTTTTCATAAATGGTTGGAAAATGGGCACGGATAAATTCCGGCGGCTGGTGGCTGATGTCCAGATACATGCAGTCAGCGCCGAGCCGCTTCATCTCATGGTCAATCGCCCGCGCCACGATATCACGCGGGGCCAGCTCGCCGCGCGGATCGAAGTCAGGCATAAAGCGCGTGCCGTCAGGGCGCTTCAGTTCGGCCCCTTCACCGCGCAGCGCTTCGGTCAGCAGAAAGTTGCGTGCATCCGGGTGGAACAGGCAGGTTGGGTGGAACTGATTAAACTCAAGGTTGGCGACGCGACAGCCTGCACGCCAGGCCATGGCGATACCATCACCGGAGGCGACGTCCGGGTTGGTGGTGTATTGATAGACTTTCGCCGCGCCGCCGGTTGCCAGCACCACGGCGCGGGCGCGGCAGGTTTCCACCGCTTCACGCTTGCGGTTCCAGATATAGGCGCCAACCACGCGGCGCTCGCCCGGTAGCCCGATTTTATCGGAAACAATCAGGTCAACGGCGTTACTGCGTTCAATCAGCTTAATATTCGGATGGCTCAGCGCCTGGCTGACCAGCGTCGTTTCCACGGCTTTGCCGGTGGCGTCGGCGCTGTGCAGGATACGGCGGTGGCTGTGGCCGCCTTCACGCGTCAGGTGGTAGGGCTGTTCATGGTTGGCCGGGGTGTCTTTATCAAACAGCACGCCGTTGTCGATCAGCCACTGCACGCAGTGACGGGCGTTGCTGGCGATAAAGGAGACGGCCTCACGTTCGCACAGGCCGCCGCCGGCAATCAGGGTGTCTTCCACGTGTGATTCGATGCTGTCAGTTTCATCAAACACCGCGGCAATACCGCCCTGAGCATAAAACGTGGAGCCTTCACTGACCGGGCCTTTGCTCAGCACGGTGACCTGATGTTTTTCGGCCAGCCGTAACGCCAGCGAAAGGCCCGCTGCGCCGCTGCCAATAATCAACACGTCACAGCTATAATCGGAAGAGAGAGTCATGGTGTTTAATTTACTAAACAGGTTGTTTGCTGAGCATAGCACTCAAATTAACCAGGCAAAAAGGCTTTTTATCGACCACGCTCGAGAGTGGGAGCCAAATCAAATAGTGCTCGTCACAAATACGACATCTTTTTGAAAAATTCGCGTAAGAGGGCGTTTAATATTACGAACGTTCACTTATTGTCGTGATTATAGGGTGAAAACTGAGGCTCCTTGCGGTACTCTGCGACGGCTGTTGGGCTCCTGAGCGTCACTGTTTCAGGAACAAAGAGAGGCAGTGGCCGACAAATCCGTAAGAATGCATAAAAAAGCGTGCTGATTTGTCCTGTCCCCCGGCGGCAACACAAAAATAATGGCGTAATGGAACTTTCCTGATGATGACGACTCAAACCGCATGCTTGCTCAGAAAGATTGAGTTATTGCTGGAAGTGCGATTACGCGTGAAGACAGATTTGGGGAGAATTTACCTCGGATGAGCGAGCAGTTAACGGATCAGGTTCTCGTAGAGCGTGTACAGAAAGGAGACCAGAAGTCATTCAACTTACTGGTAGTTCGCTATCAGCATAAAGTGGCGAGCCTGGTTTCCCGCTATGTGCCCTCCGGAGACGTGCCTGACGTAGTGCAGGAGTCGTTTATTAAGGCCTATCGTGCGCTGGAATCTTTCCGGGGCGACAGTGCTTTCTATACCTGGCTCTATCGTATTGCCGTCAATACGGCCAAAAATTACCTGGTTGCTCAGGGGCGCCGCCCGCCGTCTACCGATGTGGACGCGATCGATGCAGAAAATTTCGAAAGTGCGGGAGCTCTGAAAGAAATATCGAACCCTGAGAACTTAATGTTGTCAGAAGAGTTGCGACAAATCGTTTTTCGTACCATCGAGACGTTACCCGAAGACTTGCGCATGGCTATCACCCTGCGTGAACTCGATGGCCTGAGCTATGAAGAGATAGCCGTGATCATGGATTGCCCGGTAGGGACTGTTCGCTCCCGTATTTTCCGCGCCCGTGAAGCTATCGATAATAAAATTCAACCGCTTATCCAACGCTAGCGATAGCGGACACAGGAAGGGTATTGAGGTATGCAGAAAGAACAACTTTCCGCTCTGATGGACGGTGAAACGCTGGATAATGAAGCCATTTCCGCGTTGTCTAAAGACGTTGTGCTGCAGAAAAACTGGGAAAGCTATCACCTGATTCGCGACACATTGCGCGGTGATGTTCCTCAGCTGCTCGATTTTGATATCTCCGCGCGCGTCATGGCGGCGATTGAGAACGAGCCAGCGCAGAAAGTCACTCCTCTGATTGTTGAAGCACAGCCTAAACCTGAACAGGCTGCCGTGATGCCGTTCTGGGCAAAAGTGCGCCCGTGGGCAGCTCAGATTACTCAGGTTGGCGTCGCCGCTTGCGTTTCTCTGGCCGTGATTGTCGGCGTGCAGCAGTACAATAAACCGGTGGTCGGTCAGTCTTCCGACGCCCCGGTGTTTAACACGCTGCCGATGATGGGGCAGGCTTCCCCGGTTAGCCTGGGTGTGCCCGCGGACAACGCGAACACTAACAATAGCAACGCTAACCAGCAGGTTCAGGACCAGCGCCGCCGCGTGAACGCGCTGCTGCAGGACTATGAACTGCAACGCCGTCTGCATGCTGAACAGCTGCAGTTTGAGCAAAGCCCCGATCAGCAGGCTGCTGCTCAGGTTCCAGGTAACCAGTCGTTAGGAATGCAATCGCAGTAATGAAGCAGCTTTGGTGTGCAGTCAGCCTTATGGCTGGCAGCCTGATGTACTCCTCTGTCGCCCCGGCCGCGCAAACGCCTTCCGGGGCACTATTGCAACAGATGGAGCAGGCCAGCCAGTCTCTCAGTTACGAACTTGCCTATATCAATGTCTCCCGCATGGGCATTGAATCGCTTCGCTACCGTCATACCGTTATCGACAACAAAGTCTTTGCCCAGCTGTTGCAGATGGATGGGCCGCGCCGTGAGATTATCCAGCGCGGCAATGAGGTCAGCTATTTTGAAGCGGGGCTGGAACCGTTCACCATGACCGGGGATCACATTGTTGATTCGCTGCCGGCGCTGGTGTACGCCGATTTTCAGCAGCTTGCCGCGACCTATGATTTTGTCTCCGTTGGCCGCACGCGCATTGCCGACCAGCTGTGCGAAGTGATCCGCATCGTGCCGCGTGATGGTACGCGCTACGGTTACATTGTCTGGCTGGATAGCGACACTAAGCTGCCGCTGCGGGTTGACCTGATGGACCGCGACGGCGAGACGCTGGAACAGTACCGCGTGGTTAGCTTCGCGGTGGATGATGGCGTACGTAAGATTATGCAGGGCCTGGAAACCGCTAAGCTGCCGCCGGTGCTTTCAGTACCTACCAGCGGTGCGGTGACCTTCAACTGGAAAGCTGGCTGGCTGCCCGCCGGAATGAAAGAGATCGCCCAGAGCCGCCGCCAGCTACCTTCGCTTGATCGCCCGGTGGAATCCCGGCTCTACTCCGATGGTCTGTTCAGTTTTTCCATCAACGTGACGATGGCGGATAAAAGCAGTTCGCCACAGCAGTTGCGCACTGGGCGTCGTACGGTGCAGACTGAAGTGCGTAATAATGCGGAAATTACGGTAGTGGGCGAACTGCCTCCTGCCACCGCTAAACGTATTGCTGACAGCGTGACGATGGGTAAAACACCATGATGAGAGAATGGGCGACGGTGGTCTCGTGGCAGAATGGTATTGCCACACTGCACTCCGAAATGAAAACTTCCTGCAGCAGCTGCTCTGCCCGTAAGGGGTGTGGCAGCCATATGCTGAATAAGCTGGGGCCAAAAAATGCACACGTGATGAAAATCACCAGCGTCGAGCCGCTGCAGCCGGGCCAGCGTATTGAATTAGGCATTGCCGAAACCAGCCTGCTAAGTTCGGCATTCCTTGTTTATATGACGCCGCTTATCGGTTTATTCGTCCTGGCCGGCGTTTTCCAGATGCTGTTCCACAGCGATCTGGCTGCGGCCAGCGGCGCGCTGCTTGGCGGCGTGGGCGGTTTTATTATTGCAAAAGGTATCTCCAGCATTCTGGGCCGTTCAGCCTCTTTCCAGCCGGTGATCCTCAGCGTTGCACTGCCTCCTGACGCGCTGCACGTGACTACCGATGCCTGACTGGCCTCGAATCTGGCGGCGGGTTTGTCCTGCCGTCAGCCCCGTTCCACGCTGGTTCAAATCTTATTTCCTCGTCGATATGCCTTTGCGTGCACTATTGCCTGCCTGCGAAGATTCCACCCCTTTGATATGTAGTGTAGAATGCTGCCTTTCGGGCCAGTGTCCGCCTGTGATATCACGCTCTCCTGCTTCGCATCGCGAGAGTTCCAGAATTTGTAAGGCAGAAAAATCTCAATAATGAAGCACATAAGAAACTTTTCTATCATCGCCCACATCGACCACGGTAAATCCACGCTCTCTGACCGTCTGATCCAGATTTGCGGCGGGTTAACCGAACGCGAAATGGCTGCGCAGGTTCTGGATTCCATGGATTTAGAGCGTGAGCGCGGCATCACCATTAAAGCGCAGAGCGTGACGCTCGATTACCATTCACCCGATGGTAAAACTTACCAGCTCAATTTTATCGACACTCCGGGACACGTTGACTTCTCCTATGAAGTTTCGCGCTCGCTGGCAGCCTGTGAAGGTGCATTGCTGGTGGTGGATGCCGGGCAGGGCGTAGAAGCTCAGACCCTGGCAAACTGCTATACCGCGATGGAAATGGATCTGGAAGTCGTACCTGTACTGAACAAAATTGACCTGCCGGCGGCCGATCCGGATCGCGTGGCGCAGGAGATTGAAGATATTGTCGGCATTGATGCCACTGATGCGGTGCGCTGTTCAGCGAAAACCGGTATCGGCGTGCCTGACGTGCTCGAGCGCCTGGTGCGCGACATTCCACCGCCGGAAGGTGACCCGGAAGCCCCGCTGCAGGCGCTGATCATCGACTCCTGGTTCGACAACTACCTTGGCGTCGTCTCGCTGGTGCGTATCAAAAACGGCACCATGCGTAAAGGCGACAAAATTAAGGTGATGAGCACCGGTCAGGTTTATAACGCTGACCGTCTGGGTATCTTCACGCCGAAGCGCGTTGATACCGACGTGCTGAACTGTGGTGAAGTAGGCTGGCTGGTTTGTGCTATCAAGGACATTCTTGGCGCTCCGGTCGGGGATACCCTGACCCAGTCACGTAACCCCGCTGACAAAGCATTGCCAGGCTTTAAAAAAGTGAAGCCGCAGGTTTACGCCGGTCTGTTCCCCATCAGCTCTGACGACTATGAAGCCTTCCGTGATGCGCTTGGCAAGCTGAGCCTGAACGATGCTTCCCTGTTCTATGAGCCGGAAAGCTCTACCGCGCTGGGCTTTGGCTTCCGCTGTGGCTTCCTGGGTCTGTTGCACATGGAGATCATCCAGGAACGTCTGGAGCGTGAGTACGATCTCGAGCTGATCACCACGGCACCTACCGTGGTTTACGAAGTGGTGACCACCGACAACCAGATCATCTATGTGGACAGCCCGGGTAAACTGCCGCCGCTGAACAACATTGAAGAGCTGCGCGAGCCCATCGCCGAGTGTCACATGCTGCTGCCGCAGGAGTTCCTCGGCAACGTCATCACGCTCTGTATCGAGAAGCGCGGCGTGCAGACCAACATGGTTTACCACGGTAACCAGGTTGCGCTGACCTATGAAATCCCGATGGCGGAAGTGGTACTCGACTTCTTCGACCGTCTGAAGTCAACGTCCCGTGGCTACGCGTCGCTGGACTACAACTTCAAACGCTTCCAGGCGTCCAACATGGTGCGCGTCGATGTGCTGATTAACTCCGAGCGCGTCGATGCGCTGGCGCTGATCACCCACAACGACAACGCGCCGTACCGCGGCCGCGAGCTGGTCGAGAAAATGAAAGACCTGATCCCGCGTCAGCAGTTCGACATCGCGATTCAGGCGGCCATTGGCAACCACATTATTGCCCGTTCAACGGTGAAACAGCTGCGTAAAAACGTGCTGGCTAAGTGCTATGGCGGTGACGTCAGCCGTAAGAAAAAGCTGCTGCAGAAACAGAAAGACGGTAAGAAACGTATGAAGCAGGTGGGTAACGTTGAGTTGCCGCAGGAAGCGTTCCTGGCCATTCTGCACGTAGGTAAAGACAGCAAATAAGCCCGAATTCGGGCTTTGAGGGAACTGGAATGGCTAATATGTTCGCCCTGATTTTGGCGATAGCAACGCTCGTCACCGGTATTGTCTGGTGCATCGATAAGTTCAAATGGGCGCCGGCCCGTCGCGCCAAACGCGCGGCGGCGCAGGCCGAAGGCATTGCGGAAACCAAGGCTGACAAGCAGCCGGGTTGGGTGGAAACCACGGCATCGGTATTCCCGGTGCTGTTCGTGGTGTTTGTGGTGCGCTCATTTATCTATGAGCCGTTCCAGATCCCTTCCGGTTCAATGATGCCAACGCTGCTGATTGGTGACTTTATCCTGGTAGAGAAATACGCCTACGGGATTAAAGATCCGATTACTCAGACCACGCTGATCGAAACTGGCCATCCGAAGCGCGGGGATATCGCGGTATTTAAATACCCGAAAGATCCGAGCCTGGATTACATTAAGCGCGTTGTTGGCCTGCCGGGTGACCGCGTGGTGTACGATCCGTTGAGCAAAACGGTCTCAATTCAGCCCGCCTGTGATGGCGGCACGCCGTGCGATAAAGCGCTGGCAGTGACCTATTCAGACGTGCAGCCAAGCGACTTTATTCAGACCTTTAGCGGCTTCAGCGGTAACGAAGTTGGCAACGGTTTCTATCAGGTACCACAGGGCGAATCGATGCAGGGCGGCCTGCGTTTAGCCACCCGCAACGAGACGCTGGGCGATGTCACCCACCGTATTCTGCTGGTAACCCAGGCGCAGAGTCAGCCGGGTTCATATTACCAGCAGCCGGGCCAGCCGCAGTCAAGCTGGGTCGTGCCGCAAGGCATGTACTTTATGATGGGTGATAACCGCGACAACAGCGCAGATAGCCGTTACTGGGGCTTTGTCCCGGAGCGTAATCTGGTAGGCAAAGCCACCGCCATCTGGATGAGCTTTGACAAGCAGGAAGGGGAATGGCCAACGGGCGTTCGTCTCAGCAGGATTGGCGGTATTCACTAATGTTTGCCAGCGGGCAACATTAACTACGGGTGGCCTGGTCGTATACCAGGCCACTGCACACGAAACAGATCGTGTTGGTGTACAGGCTCAGCCCTGTTCCGTGTGCAGCATAATTGACGCATTCAGAAATTGGTAACGCATGAACCCCATCGTAATTAACAAGCTTCAACGAAAGCTGGGCTACACTTTTACCCATCAGGAATTGTTACAGCAGGCGCTCACTCACCGCAGCGCCAGCAGTAAACACAACGAACGACTGGAATTCCTGGGCGACTCAATTCTGAGTTACGTCATTGCTAACGCCCTTTATCAGCGCTTCCCGCGCGTGGATGAAGGCGACATGAGCCGCATGCGCGCCACGTTGGTGCGTGGCAACACGCTGGCTGAAATGGCACGGGAATTTGACCTGGGCGAATGTTTACGCCTGGGGCCGGGTGAACTGAAAAGCGGCGGCTACCGTCGTGAATCGATTCTTGCGGATACCGTGGAAGCGCTGATTGGCGGGGTTTTCCTCGACAGCGATATCCAGACGGTGGAGCAGCTGATCCTCAACTGGTACGCCAGTCGTCTCGATCAGATCAGCCCGGGCGATAAACAAAAGGATCCAAAAACGCGTCTGCAGGAGTTCTTGCAGGGTCGTCATCTGCCGTTACCATCTTATCTGGTGGTACAGGTGCGTGGCGAAGCGCACGATCAGGAATTTACTATTCACTGCCAGGTAAGCGGCATGGCAGAACCGGTTGTGGGAACCGGCTCCAGCCGACGCAAAGCTGAGCAGGCAGCGGCCGAACAGGCGCTGATTAAGCTGGGAATTGAATGAGCGAACAAACTACCCATTGCGGCTTTATTGCTATTGTAGGCCGCCCGAACGTTGGTAAATCTACACTACTGAACCAGTTACTGGGGCAGAAGATTTCCATCACCTCGCGTAAGCCACAAACCACGCGCCACCGTATTATGGGCATCCATACTGAAGGGGATTATCAGGCGATCTACGTCGATACCCCCGGCCTGCATATGGAAGAGAAAAGGGCGATCAACCGCCTGATGAACCGCGCTGCCAGCAGCTCAATCGGCGATGTTGAAATGGTGATCTTCGTGGTTGAAGGCACCAAATGGACCGCCGATGACGAGATGGTGCTGAACAAGCTGAAAGATGGCCGCGTGCCGGTGCTGCTGGCGATCAACAAGATTGACAACCTCACGGACAAAAGCATTCTGCTGCCGCACCTGCAGTTCCTGGGGCAGCAGATGAGCTTTATGGACGTGGTGCCCATTTCTGCCGAAAAGGGCGACAACGTGGATACCATCGCCAGCATCGTGCGTAAGCGTCTGCCGGAGGCTGAGCACCACTTCCCGGAAGATTATATTACCGACCGTTCGCAGCGTTTTATGGCCTCCGAAATCATCCGCGAAAAGCTGATGCGTTTCCTCGGCGCGGAACTGCCCTACTCGGTGACCGTAGAAATCGAACAGTTTGTGACCAACGAGCGCGGCGGGCTGACCATTAATGGTTTGATCCTCGTGGAGCGCGAAGGTCAGAAGAAAATGGTCATCGGTAATAAAGGCGCCAAGATCAAAGTGATCGGCACTGAAGCGCGCCGTGATATGGAAGATATGTTCGAGTCGAAAGTTCACCTCGAGCTGTGGGTGAAAGTGAAGTCCGGCTGGGCGGATGACGAACGCGCCTTACGCAGCCTGGGCTATACCGACGATCTCTGAACCTGATGGAAGGCTGGCAACGCGCGTTTGTCCTGCATGGACGCCCCTGGAGCGAAACCAGCCTGCTGCTTGACCTGTTCTCCGAACAGCACGGCAGGGTACGGGTACTGGCCAAAGGTGCCCGTTCTAAACGCTCCAGCCTGAAGGGCGCATTACAGCCTTTCACCCCGCTGCTGGTGCGTTGGGGCGGTCGCGGCGAAGTGAAAACGCTGCGCGGGGCTGAACCTGTCTCTCTGGCGCTGCCTCTCTCCGGTATTACTCTCTACTGTGGTCTCTACGTCAACGAACTGCTTTCCCGCGTGCTGGAACACGAAACGGCTTTCAGCGAGCTGTTTTTTGATTATCTGCACTGCATTCAGGGGCTGGCAGGCGTGACCGGATCGCCGGAACCCACGCTGAGGCGCTTTGAGCTGGCGATGCTCGGCCATCTTGGCTACGGCGTTGATTTCCTGCACTGTGCCGGCAGCGGCGAAGAGGTCAGCGATGATATGACCTACAGCTATCGTGAAGAGAAGGGTTTTATCGCCAGCCTGGTGGTGAATAACCGCAGCTTTACCGGACGCCACCTGCGCGCGCTGTACCAGCGTGAATTTCCCGATGCCGATACCCTGCGCGCCGCCAAACGCTTCACGCGCATAGCGCTGAAGCCTTATCTTGGCGGTAAACCTCTCAAGAGCACCGAGCTTTTTCGTCAGTTTTTGCCGAGAAAACCAGCGGACGCAGCGCCAGCCGCGGACGAATAGCCACAGGTCATACCCTTCGGGCTGCTGAACGTTGTACACTCGACAAAACCCTTCGCGATAATCTGAGGACTGTCATGGCTGAGTTGTTGTTAGGCGTTAATATCGATCACGTGGCCACCGTGCGTAATGCGCGCGGCACGCAATATCCCGACCCGGTACAGGCGGCGTTTGTCTCCGAACAGGCCGGTGCCGATGGCATTACCGTACACCTGCGCGAAGATCGCCGTCATATCACCGACCGCGATGTGCGCATTCTGCGTCAGACCATTCAGACGCGCATGAACCTGGAAATGGCCGTCACCGATGAGATGGTCGATATCGCCTGCGAGGTCGTGCCGCATTTCTGCTGTCTGGTGCCGGAAAAGCGTGAAGAAGTGACCACCGAAGGGGGGTTGGATGTTGCCGGCCAGCAGGATAAAGTGACGGCGGCAGTACAGCGCCTTAATGCGGCTGGTATTCTGGTCTCCCTGTTTATTGATGCCGACCATCGCCAGATTGACGCCGCCGTGGCGGCGGGCGCTCCCTACATCGAAATCCACACCGGTGCCTACGCTGAAGCCGCAGAAGGTCCGGAGCGTGACGCCGAGCTGGCACGTATTGCCGAGGCGGCCACCTACGCTGCAGGCCAAGGCCTGAAGGTCAATGCGGGCCATGGCCTCACCTACCATAACGTCCAGCCGATTGCGGTTCTGCCGGAGATGCACGAGCTGAACATCGGCCATGCAATTATTGGCCGGGCGCTCTTCAGCGGGCTGGCTGACGCAGTGAAAGAGATGAAGCAGCTGATGCGGGAAGCCCGTCGCTAATGGCTATTCTCGGCCTCGGCACCGACATCGTGGAGATCGCCCGTATTGAAGGGGTGATCTCCCGCTCCGGCGATCGGCTGGCAAAGCGGGTGTTGAGTGATAATGAATGGCGGCAGTATCAGGCCCATCAGCAGCCGGTGCGCTTTCTGGCTAAACGTTTTGCGGTAAAAGAAGCGGCGGCGAAAGCCTTCGGCACCGGGATCCGCGGTGGGCTGGCGTTTAATCAGTTTGAAGTTTACAACGATGAGCTGGGCAAACCCGGCCTGCGCTTTTTCCAGCACGCGCAGGAAGTGGCGAATAAGCTCGGCGTGGCACACGTCCACGTCACGCTGGCCGACGAGCGCCATTATGCCTGTGCTACGGTGATTATCGAAAATTAACCTGTCGTATGCAGTTCTAAAAACTTGTCCCACAGCTGCTCATTGCTCTCAATGCGCTGTGGGTCAACAATAATGGTGTTATCAATCGGGCAGACCTGCTGACAGGTAGGGGCGTCGTAGTGTCCGATGCATTCGGTACAGCGCTCGCCGTCAATTTCGTAGAACTCATCCCCCATCGCAATCGCCTGGTTCGGGCACTCCGGCTCACACATATCGCAATTGATACATTTTTTGGTGATCAGCAGCGCCATGGTTCTCTCAGTCATTAACAGGATAAAGTGTGTGGGTATTATACATTTATCCTAAAGTAAGGCAAATAATAACAAGCCCTTCAGTTTAAGGGCTAAATGTTATATGTCTGGGTTTATGGCGTACCAAGTTGTACAACAGCATTATTTCCGCTAATGTAAATTTTATACTCTTGATTGCTAATCCATGGTGTGGTTTTATTTTTTATATTAATAGCTTGAAGGGTATCAGTATTTTTTTTGTCATCATAGCCATAAGTCGTTTGCGCAAATCCTTTACTAAGTAGCTGGAAATCTGCAGTAAAACCAGAGGCGGGGCTTATGAAATAGTTTATAGTCGGCTTGTTTTTCAAAAGTATCTTAGTTCTTTCACTAATATTCACTTGGCCAATGACGGTTATTTTATCTATTTTATTTGTGTTTAATAAGTCACGAGTAATCATATTAAAAACCATGTTCTCATGGTCACGCTGTGTTTTCAAAGCGTTACTTAATTGTGCGCTAAAGGAAAATACGGTAATAACGGGTATTATGGAAATGTAAATAATCTTGCCCTTTAGATTCCCCAGCATTATCGCTAAAATAACTAAGTAGCAGGAAAATGACACCAGCGTACGGGGAAATACGGGTGGGGTCATTAATATAATGTTAGGGCCAAGCAGTGAGACAATTAAGGTAATGAAAGAAAGTGCCAACAAAGCTAAGTTTAAGATGATGTCTTTATTGTTTTTACATATTCTGTAAATGGTAATAGTAAAAGCAATGGCTGAAGGGATGATAAAATACATCGCAACCGGGCCGTGAAAAAATGACAACACCATAGCCAATAATTCTTTAAATGTATGGCTAATTATTTGCAGGCCGCTAATATCAATGGGGACCGTTTCAGCGCGCTGGTTAGTATGCTTCCAGAATTTTGCGACAAATAAAATATAGAGTATATAGAATGCCAGGAAGTCAGTGATTTTTTTTATAAAATAGTGGAGTTTTTCACGGGGTTTTTTTTCATTGAGTGTGCAATAAATTGCGAGGTCAATAGCGAGAAGACCGATAAAAATGTTAGCGCATGGTTGGTATATTGAGAGCGAAAGAATACCAGCAGCAATTCTGATTAGTCTGTTTTTATTAGATGCGGTTTCACTGCGGTAAGTATAAGATATAACAGCAAGTAAAAAAGCCAATGCCATGCCGAGTGAATCGTATCGATAGGCAATGTTCTGCAGCATAAACGGATTAAATATTATAAGGCAGGCAATGAAGGTTGCATGCTGTATTTTTTTATTTTCCAGGCTCTTTTTGAGTAGAATTGCCGCAAGTGATAAAAATAAGCATGATGCTATCATTGTATAAGGAAATAAGTCTAGATTGTCTTTCCCACTCGCTGACAGTAAGCGCATTAAAAGGTCGGCAACAGGCCTCCCTAAGGATTTCCAACCGTACTGCCCAGTGATCGAACGATCCAGGTCGTCTCTATAATATATACCCGCCTGGATAAGTGGATAGATAAATAATAATGAGAGAAGGCAATAAACTACCAGGTTCTTTTTGTCTTTATCGTTAATCATTTGAGTATCAATCATTTTTTTAAAATGTATCTTGGACGTTGTTTCGTTTCGATGTAAATACGGCCAATGTATTCGCCTAAAACACCTATGCCTATTAGTTGTATTCCACCCAGGAATAGAATTGAGACAATAAGTGATGTATATCCATGTACAGGATTTCCAAAGAAAATGGTTATTATGGCCAGCCACGAGCCATAAAGAAACGACATTGCGGCAACTGTCAGGCCAATATAAGCCCAGATACGAAGTGGAAAAGTGGAAAAGCTGGTAATACCTTCGATCGCCAGATTCCAAAGTTTCCAGCCATTGAACTTTGAGGCCCCAGCTACACGTTCAGCACGGACATACTCAACGATATCGACATTACCCCCCACCCAGCTCAGAACCCCCTTCATGAAGAGGTTGCGCTCAGGCATACGTTTAATATCTTCAACGATCTTACGAGACATCAGCCGGAAATCCCCTACATTCTCTTCAATGCGCGGTGAGCTGATTTTGTTATGAATTCTGTAGAACCACTGAGCAGTTTTACGCTTTAGATGGCTGTCAACTTGCCTGTCGATTCGTTTGGCTAATACCATATCAGCGCCGGCGCGCCACTTCTCCATCATTAATGGAATGACTGATATCGGATCCTGTAAATCAACATCCATTGGGATAACCACTTCACCGGTAGCATGCTCCAAACCGGCAATAAGTGCGGGTTCTTTACCAAAGTTGCGGGTGAAGGATAACGCCATAACGTTCTGATCTGCAACGGCTAATGCATTGATAATTGCTTCGCTATTATCTGTACTGCCATCGTTGATAAATACGATTTGCACTTCATACTGTGTGAGCTCCCTTCTAATGCTTTGATAGAAGATGGGAATAGTGTCTTCTTCATTGAAGACGGGAACGACTAAAGAAATTTTCATTTTCTCGCTCTGAACACAATGTTCTTTGAATAGAAGAAACCTATCACCAAACTAAGTGCCGAAAAAACAACGAGGGTAACTATTGATGGCAACTGCATGCAATCACTCGCTTTCCCGGTTATGCCGGCCATTACTCCCATAAATGCTATAAATATCATATAGCTATAAGATGTTGCTTGCTTTTTAAAGGTAAAGCGAGCATTAGCAAAATATGAGAAAGTTACTGACACTAAGAACGCCACCATGTTTGACTGAGCCTGGCTCACACCAAATGAATGAACCACAAAAAAGATGGCCCAATGCAAGAGGGTATTGATGACGCCGATCGAGGCATAACGTTTAAAGAGTATCAGCATTTGATTATCTGTTTTTTAATTCGCGGATCCTACCATCTGAAAGTTTTATGGCAAGAAATGTCTAAAATTTGCATCGTTTAGGCTCAGATACCGTTTACCCGCCGCTGAAAGTCGCAGAGGGTTTAAGCATAAGTTTTTGCCAGACTGTTCACACCAGTTTTTTCACCAGCGCTTCACTGTGGCGGATATGGCTGGAGGCGCGTTCCGGGTCGCGCTGAATCAGCGCCATAAACAGCAGGTCGGTCAGCGCCAGCTGGGCAGTGGTTGAGGAGATTGCCGCGCTGCGCGTGGTCTGCTCTTCTGCTACGGTGTACAGACAGTGGCTGGCGGACTGCTGCAGGGTGTTAGGCGTAAAGCCGGTGAAGGCCAGCACGGTCGCACCGATGCGCTGCGCTTCCTGCGCCGCCAGATTGATCTCGCGGCGCTCGCCGGTGTAGGAGATCGCCAGGAGCACATCGCCGGGGCTGAGCGCCTGCACGCTGGCCAGCAGCGCATGCATATCCTGCTCGGCGACGGCGCTGATGCCAATCTTCATTAGCTTCCAGGAAAAATCTTTCGCTACCAGGCCGGAAGCCCCAATACCGACCAGTACGATGCGCTTGGCATTTTTCAGCAGGCGCAGCGTTTCCAGCAGCATCTCCTCGCTGTTGATGTCCAGCGTGGCGCGGATTGCCGACTGCTTTTCGGTAAACAGCTTCTCACCGACCACCTTTAACGCATCGTCGCTCAGAATGTGATTGTGCACGGTGATGGCATCTTTGCCAGCCAGCGACTCGCTCAGTGCCAGCTTCAGCGCCGGAAAGCCTTTGTAACCCAGCTTCTGGGCAAATTTCACCACGCTTGACTGGCTCACCCCTGACTCGTCAGCCAGCTTTTGTGAACTCAGGTGGCGCGCACGGTCCGGCTGCGACAGCAGGAAATCCGCCAGACGGCGCTCATTCAGTGCCAGGCTGGGATACAGCTGACGGATACGCAGCAGTGAGCTCATCTCTTTTCCTCTTACGAATTCAGATCCATCATATTGAATTATCTGCAATGATAACAGGCAGAGCGTTAAGTCTAGCGTTTCATTTTATTGCCGCGATGATTAAAAACAGGAAAATGCGTCGTCGCAAAGAATTAAATATTCCATTATAGTTTTTATCTTTAGAATTAAAAATTCAGTAGGGGGAATAATGAACCTTGGCTCACTGGTCTCAGAAACGCGCAACCCGGACACGCTCGACCTCGATAATCTGTCGACGCTGGCGATGGTCACCAAATTTAATCAGCAGGATGCCACCGTTGCTACGGCGGTCAGCCTGACGCTGCCGCAGGTGGCCGCAGCCGTCGATGCCGCAGCCGCTTCTCTGGCAGCAGGTGGACGTCTGATCTACATGGGCGCTGGCACCAGCGGCCGGCTTGGCGTGCTGGATGCTTCCGAATGCCCGCCAACCTTTGGCGTGCCGCACGGCGTAGTGGTGGGGCTAATCGCCGGGGGGCCAGGCGCATTGCTGAAGGCGGTGGAAGGGGCGGAAGATGATGAACAGCTCGGCGTCAGCGACTTACAGGCGCTGGATCTGACCGCTAACGATATGGTGGTCGGGCTGGCAGCATCGGGGCGCACGCCTTACGTGATCGGCGCGCTGCGCTATGCCCGCCAGCAGGGCTGCCGTACAGCAGCAATCTCCTGTAATCCCGACTCGCCAATTGCCCATGAGGCGGAAATCGCTATCTCCCCGGTGGTTGGCCCGGAAGCGCTGACCGGATCCACACGGCTGAAATCCGGCACCGCTCAGAAGCTGGTACTGAATATGATCTCGACCGGTGCGATGGTCAAAATCGGCAAGGTGTATCAAAACCTGATGGTCGATATGCAGGCCACTAATATCAAGCTGGTCGATCGCGCACGCCGCATGGTGTGTGAGGCCACCGGCTGCCAGCCCGAGCAGGCCGATGCGGCGTTACAACAGGTTCATCACGAGGTGAAAACGGCGATTCTGATGATCCTGGCGGACATCCCAGCCCCTGAGGCTAAACAGCGCCTGCTACAGCATCATGGCTTCCTGCGTGCGGCACTGAAAGGATAAGGCATGGAAAAGTCTACCCGACTGGCGCAGGCGCTGCTGCAGGGCATTGGCGGCGCGGCCAATATCATTAAGCTGGAAAACTGCATGACGCGGGTGCGCGTTGAAGTCAGCGATGAAGGGCAGCTGCAGCTCAACGATTTGCGCCAGCTGGAGGGCGTAAAAGGCTACGTCAAGCAGGGGAGCCAGCACCAGTTTATCGTCGGTCCCGGCGCGGCAGCCAAAGTGGTGGAGGCGATGCGCAGCCTGATGAGCCCTGCGGCGATCGACAGCGTGCGTGAAAACAGAGCGCGGGCTAAGGCGAAATATCATGCTCCGCTCAGTGACGCACTGCGCCAGCTGGCGAACGTATTTATCCCGCTGATCCCGGCATTTATCGCGTCCGGGCTGATCACCGGGGTGATTAACATCATTAAGCGCCCGGATATCGTCGGCGATATCGCAACGCAGTATCCTAATCTTCTTGGACTGGCGGCGATCTTCGGCAGCGCGATTTTCACCATTATGAATATTCTGGTCGGCGTGAACACCGCCCGCGTATTTGGCGGCTCGACCGCGCTGGGCGGCGTGATGGCCGGGATACTCTCCAGCCCGGCGCTGGCAAATATCACGCTGTTTGGGGAACCGCTGGTGCCCGGGCGCGGCGGGGTGATCGCGGTGCTGCTGGTGGTCGCGCTGATGTGCTGGATTGAAAAACGGCTGCGCGCGCGCCTGCCGGAGTCGCTGGAGCTGATCCTCAATCCGCTGCTGACGACACTGATTACTGCCACGCTGGCGATTGTGCTACTGCAACCGTTCGGCGGCACGATCTCCGATGCCATCGCGCACGGTGCCACGCTGGCTATCGATCGCGGTGGCGTGCTGGTCGGGGCGTTGCTGGCAGGAACGTTTCTGCCGCTGGTGCTCACCGGGCTGCACCAGGGGATGGTGCCAATCCACGTGGAGCTGGTGCAGGCACACGGTTCTAACGCGCTGCTGCCCATTTTGGCAATGGCTGGCGTCGGGCAAATTGGCGCATCCGTGGCGGTGCTGCTGAAAACCCGTAACGCACGGCTGAAAAAGCTGGTGAAAGGGGCGCTGCCGGTTGGCATTCTGGGCGTGGGGGAGCCGCTGATCTTCGGCGTCACCCTGCCGCTTGGCCGCCCGTTTATCGCCGCCTGTCTTGGCGGAGCGGTGGGCGGTGCAGTAATCAGCTATGCTAAGGTCGCTACCCTGATCACCTTTGGTCTCTCCGGCTTGCCGCTGGCGCTGACCATTGTGGCTGGAAAAGTGATGATGTATCTGGCAGGCTGGCTGACAGCTGCTGTATGCGGTTTCCTGTTTGCCTGGTTTATGGGCTTTAACGATCCTGAGGAGTAAGGTTTGACATCCAGTCGCCAACGACGCGTGGTATTTTTCGACCTTGATGGCACCCTGCACCAGCAGGATATGTTCGGCACCTTTATGCGCTGGCTGCTCTGGCGCCAGCCGCTTAATCTGCTGCTGGTGGTGCCGCTGCTGCCGGTGATAGGTGCCGGGCTGCTGATTAAGGGCCGGGCAGCGCGCTGGCCGATGAGCCTGCTGCTGTGGTCGATCACCTTCGGCCACAGTGAAGCGCGCCTGCAAGCGCGCGAGCAGCAGTTTGCCCGCTGGTTTCGCCAGCGCGTCACCGCGTTTCCGGTGGTGCAGCAGCGGCTGACGGATTACCTGCGCAGCGAAGATGCCGATGTCTGGCTGATCACCGGCTCCCCGCAGCCGCTGGTGGAGCAGGTCTACTTTGATTCGGCATTTCTGCCGCACGTCAAACTGATTGCCAGCCAGATGGCGCGCGCCCACGGCGGACGCGTACTGGCGATGCGCTGTCTTGGCCATGAAAAGGTGGCGCAGCTGGAAGAGCAGATCGGCACCCCACTGCAGTTATGGAGCGGCTACAGCGACAGCAAGCAGGACAATCCGCTGCTGTTTTTCTGCCAGCATCGTTTTCGCGTGACGCCTGCGGGTGAGCTACAGCAACTGGACTGAACTGGTATATAATGTCGCGCTTTTTTTCTGCCGGAGACTCAGGTGAGCGACAATAACGACGAATTCTGGATGCGCCATGCGCTGACGCTGGCCCAACGCGCCTGGGATGAAGGGGAAGTGCCGGTTGGCGCGGTGCTGGTTCACCACGGGCAGGTGATTGGCGAGGGCTGGAATCGGCCGATTGGCCACCACGATCCGACCGCACACGCGGAGATCATGGCGATCCGCCAGGGCGGCAAAGTGATCGAGAACTACCGCCTGATTGATACCACGCTGTACGTGACGCTGGAGCCGTGCGTGATGTGTGCCGGCGCGATGGTGCATGGCCGCGTCGGGCGGCTGGTGTTTGGCGCCCGCGATGCCAAAACGGGCGCGGCCGGTTCACTGATGGATGTACTGGGCCACCCGGGCATGAATCATCAGGTGAAGATTGAACAGGGGATTTTGGCCGAAGAGTGTGCGGCGCTGCTCAGTGATTTCTTCCGTCAGCGCCGGGCGCAGAAAAAAATCGAGCGGCAGCGACGTTCAGAATCGTAGGGTCCGGGCATGCCCGAACCGTTATTTAATTCATCGCAATCTTCGGCTCGACCGCCGGATAACCCTGGCCCAGTTCGGCTTCCATCGCCGCCTGCTGTGCCAGCTTACGCTCCTGATCCTGCAAATATCCTACCAGGCTTATCTGATACTTACGAATATTCTCTACATAAGCATAGGCTTCGTGGCCACGCGCATAGCCGTAGTTAGTCTGGCTGTAATAGCGCTTCTGGCTGAGCATCGGCAAGCGCATCTTCACATCTGCCCAGCTGTCAGGATTGCCTTTCTGCTTCTCCGTCAGCTTGCGCGCATCAAGCATATGCGCATAACCCATGTTATAGGCGGCCAGTGCGAACCAGATGCGCTCATCCTCCGGGATGGTCGGCGGCACCTTTTCCATCATGCGTACCAGATACTCACTGCCGCCGCGAATACTCTGTTCCGGATCGGTACGATCGGTGACGTTCAGGCTGTCGGCGGTGTTACGCGTCAGCATCATCATGCCGCGCACCCCGGTAGGTGAGGTGGCCTGCGGGTTCCAGTGCGACTCCTGGTAGGAGATCGCGGCCAGCAGCTTCCAGTCTATCTCCTGCGCGTACTTCTCAAACAGCGGCTGGATATCCGGCAGTGTCTCATCAATGGCGCGCAGGAAGGTGCGGGTATCGACGTAATCAAAGGTGCCAACGTGACCTAAATACTTCTCGTCGAGGCGCGCCATCGCGCCTTCCTCGCCCATTTGATTGAAGAAGTCGAGCAGGGCGGCGTTCAGGCTGTCATCCGCCTCGTGCTGCATATACCAGGTGACCGGCTCCTCATCGGTGATATCAAACGCCACGGCCAGCTGAGGATGGATACGCTGCATCAGGGCAATAGTGACCGAGTCGCCCACCGTATAGTCGAGTTTGCCGTCGGCCACCGCTTCCAGCTGCGCCTGCGGTGTCTGGTCGGTGGCGATCGCCCAGTCAAGATCGGGATACTGATGCTCCTTCACCGCGCGCAGCGTTGAGAGGTAAGCCGACCCTGACGCTACCGTCAGGCGTCCTTTCAGATCGCCAAGGTTTTTCGGGCGCGGCGCACCGATGCGATACACCAGCTGCTGGGAAACTGAATAGTAGGAAGGACCGGTGCGAAAACGCGCCAGCCGCTCATTGTTATAGATCAGACCGGCCGCCAGCACGTCTGCTTTGTCATCTTCGAGATCGTCAAACAGATCGCTCAGGTTCGGGCGGACGGTGACCTGCAGCTTCACCCCTAAATAATCGGCAAAGCGTTTCGCCAGCTCGTAGTCCATACCGGCCGGTGATTTATTTACTGTGTAGTAAGTCAGCGGGGAATTTATGGTGCTGACGCGCAGCACTCCCCGCGATTTTATCTGCGCAATACGGTCGGTAGAACCGCCGTACCAGGGGATCGAGGGCCACAGTGCAAGCGCAAGCAGCACTGTGATCAGCCCGATCAGCAGATAGTTTAATTTAAGGCGTTTCAAATAGTTATCTCTCGGTGGCTCTCAGGTATCTGTCTTTTATGGCAGTATTTATTGTCTATAATTGGTCCTGAGCGTGGGGCATTTTGCGCAACTCCGCGCTGCTCCGCAACTGAATTCAACCTGATTTGCGTGTTTTTCAGCCAATTCTGCACGGCGATTAATTCTGCGCAAACGGTTTCGTAACGGGTGGGGATTCTCTATAATAGCGCCCGTTTTCCCTGTTGCGCCCAATGAAGCGTCGCCCGGCGCTTCGAGACGAGAGATCTTTAATGATGGAAATTCTGCGTGGTTCGCCCGCTCTGTCGGCATTTCGTATTAACAAACTGCTGACCCGCTTTCAGGACGCTCACCTGCCAGTGAGTGATATTTACGCCGAGTACGTCCATTTCGCCGATGTCAGCGCGCCGCTGAGCGAGGATGAAAAGTCCCGCCTGCAGCGTCTGCTGAAATACGGTCCCTCTCTCGCTGAGCATACCCCGGAAGGCCGTCTGCTGCTGGTGACCCCGCGTCCCGGCACGATTTCGCCGTGGTCTTCAAAAGCGACTGACATTGCCCACAACTGCGATCTGCCGCAGGTGCTGCGCCTTGAGCGCGGCCTGGCCTTCTATGTGCAGGCACCTCAGCTGACGGAAGCACAGTGGGGCCAGCTGGCATCGCTGCTGCACGACCGCATGATGGAGTGCGTGTTTAGCGACACCGCCCAGGCCGAAGCCCTGTTCGCCCATCATCAGCCTGCGCCGCTGCAAAGCGTCGATGTGCTGGGTGAAGGCCGTAACGCGCTGGTACAGGCCAACATCAAGCTGGGCCTGGCGCTGGCCGATGACGAGATCGACTATCTGCTGGCGGCGTTTGAAAAGCTGGGGCGCAACCCGAACGATATCGAGCTGTATATGTTTGCTCAGGCTAACTCTGAGCACTGCCGCCATAAAATCTTCAACGCCGACTGGGTGATTGATGGTGCGGCGCAGCCGAAGTCGCTGTTCAAGATGATCAAAAACACCTTTGAGAAAACCCCGGACCACGTGCTGTCAGCTTATAAAGATAATGCCGCGGTAATGGAAGGTTCTCAGGTTGGGCGCTTCTACGCCGACCAGCAGGGCAACTACGACTTCCATCAGGAAGAGGCGCATATCCTGATGAAGGTGGAAACCCATAACCACCCGACGGCGATCTCCCCGTGGCCGGGTGCCGCGACCGGTTCCGGTGGCGAAATTCGTGACGAAGGTGCAACGGGGCGCGGCGCCAAGCCGAAAGCCGGTCTGGTGGGCTTCTCGGTCTCTAACCTGCGCATTCCGGGCTTTGAGCAGCCGTGGGAAGAGGACTTCGGCAAGCCGGACCGTATTGTTACCGCGCTGGATATCATGACCGAAGGCCCACTGGGCGGCGCGGCATTCAATAACGAATTCGGTCGCCCGGCGTTGAACGGCTACTTCCGTACCTATGAAGAGCGCGTCAACAGCCACAACGGCGAAGAGCTGCGCGGCTACCACAAGCCGATCATGCTGGCGGGCGGCATTGGTAACATCCGTGCTGACCACGTGCAGAAAGGCGAAATCACCGTGGGCGCCAAGCTGATTGTGCTGGGTGGCCCGGCGATGAATATCGGTCTGGGCGGCGGTGCCGCTTCATCTATGGCCTCCGGCCAGTCGGATGCCGACCTCGATTTCGCCTCCGTTCAGCGCGATAACCCGGAAATGGAGCGTCGTTGCCAGGAAGTGATTGACCGCTGCTGGCAGCTGGGCGAAGAGAACCCAATCCTGTTTATCCACGACGTCGGCGCGGGCGGCCTCTCCAACGCCATGCCTGAGCTGGTCAGCGATGGCGAGCGCGGCGGGCGTTTCAACCTGCGTGACATCCTCAATGATGAGCCGGGCATGAGCCCGCTGGAAGTGTGGTGTAACGAGTCGCAGGAGCGCTACGTTCTTGCCGTGGCGCCGCAGAGCCTGGCGCTGTTTGATGCGCTGTGCAAACGCGAGCGCGCGCCCTACGCGGTGATCGGTGAAGCCACCGAAGAGATGCACCTTTCGCTGGCGGATAGCCATTTCGACAACACGCCGATTGATATGCCGCTCGACGTGCTGCTGGGTAAAACCCCGAAAATGACCCGCGATGTCACCACGCTGAAAGCCAAAGGCGAGGCGCTGGTGCGTGATGATATCAGCATTGCCGACGCGGTAAATCGCGTGCTGCACCTGCCAACCGTGGCGGAAAAAACCTTCCTGATCACCATCGGCGACCGCTCGGTTACCGGCATGGTGGCGCGTGACCAGATGGTGGGTCCGTGGCAGATCCCGGTCGCCAACTGCGCGGTGACCACCGCCAGCCTCGACAGCTATTACGGTGAAGCGATGGCGCTGGGCGAACGCGCTCCGGTTGCGCTGCTCGACTTCGCCGCCTCCGGTCGTCTGGCCGTTGGCGAAGCGCTGACCAACATCGCCGCGACGCAGATTGGTCCGCTGACGCGCATCAAGCTGTCGGCAAACTGGATGGCCGCAGCCGGTCACCCGGGTGAAGATGCCGGTTTGTATGAGGCGGTGAAAGCGGTCGGTGAAGAGCTGTGTCCGGCGCTGGGGATTACTATCCCGGTCGGTAAAGACTCGATGTCGATGAAAACTCGCTGGCAGCAGGGCACCGAGCAGCGTGAGATGACCTCGCCGCTGTCGCTGGTGATCACCGCCTTTGCCCGCGTGGAAGACGTGCGTAAAACCGTCACGCCGCAGCTGCAAACCGTGGATAACGCCCTGCTGCTGGTTGACCTCGGCAAAGGTGTGAACGCGCTGGGTGCTACCGCGCTGTCACAGGTTTACCGTCAGCTGGGCGATAAGCCTGCCGACGTGCGTGACGCGCAGCAGCTGGCTGGCTTTTATAATGCCATCCAGGCGCTGGTGGCCGACGGCAAACTGCTTGCCTACCACGACCGTTCCGATGGTGGTCTGCTGGTGACGCTGGCAGAGATGGCCTTTACCGGTCACTGCGGCGTGGCAGCCGATATTGCCGCGCTGGGCAGCGACAGCCTGGCCGCGCTGTTTAACGAAGAGCTGGGTGCCGTGATTCAGGTAGCCGCCGCCGATCGCGCCGCGGTTGAGCAGGTATTTGCGGCGCACGGCCTGGCGGAGTGCGTCCACGTGCTGGGCAAGGCGGTAGAAGGCGACCGCTTCACCATTACTTCCGGTGACTCTGTGGTCTACAGCGAAAGCCGTACCACGCTGCGTACCTGGTGGGCAGAAACCACCTGGCAGATGCAGCGCCTGCGTGATAACCCGAGCTGTGCCGATCAGGAACACGAGGCGAAGAAAGACGACCGCGATCCCGGCCTGAACGTGGCGCTGACCTTCAAGCCACAGGAAGATATCGCTGCACCGTACATTGCTACCGGCGCGCGCCCGAAAGTTGCGGTGCTGCGCGAGCAGGGCGTTAACTCCCACGTTGAGATGGCTGCCGCCTTCCACCGCGCGGGCTTTGATGCGGTTGACGTGCATATGAGCGACCTGCTGGCCGGTCGTCGTGGTCTGGATGACGTGCAGGCGCTGGTTGCTTGTGGCGGCTTCTCCTACGGCGACGTGCTGGGCGCGGGGGAAGGCTGGGCGAAGTCGATTCTGTTTAACGCCCGCGTGCGTGACGAGTTCGAAACCTTCTTCCATCGTCCGCAGACCCTGGCGCTGGGCGTGTGTAACGGTTGCCAGATGATGTCCAACCTGCGCGAACTGATCCCGGGTAGCGAAGAGTGGCCGCGCTTTGTGCGTAACCAGTCCGAGCGCTTTGAAGCGCGCTTCAGCCTGGTCGAAGTGGCTGCCAGCCCGTCACTGCTGCTCGACGGTATGGTTGGCTCGCGTATGCCAATCGCGGTCTCGCACGGCGAAGGCTTCGTGGAAGTGCGCGATGAAGCGCACCTCGGCCAGCTGGAGCATAAAGGCCTGGTGGCGCTGCGCTTCGTGGATAACTTCGGCAAGGTGACCCAGCAGTATCCGGCGAACCCGAACGGCTCACCTAACGGCATTACGGCGGTGACCAACGAAAGCGGCCGTGTGACCATCATGATGCCGCACCCGGAGCGCGTCTTCCGCACCGTCAGCAACTCCTGGCACCCGGCAGAGTGGGGCGAGGACAGCCCGTGGATGCGTATCTTCCGCAATGCGCGTAAGCAGCTGGGCTAAGCCTGCGCGGGAGCGTTAAATAACAACCGGTCTCTGGCAGACCGGTTTTTTTTCGCCCCTGTCTGGCCCATCGTCGGCCCTGTTGCAATTTCACGACAAACCCACTGTTGAAGTGTCGTGAATAGGTGACACGTAACCCATTGATTTACCTATGCGCCTGCGTTTTGTCTGATTGGTGTCGTTAAATGCAGACAGTTTTTCAGACCAGTTGGTCAGGAAGTGCGCTTATAAGGCTGGCGATAACCTTAAAAAGTGCCGTTTTAGAGGGGGTTAACGTGCTTATTGCAATGTTGGCACGGCAATTGCTATACTCTGTGCAGTGGCTCATTCACTTGGTTATGAAAGCCCTGCGCAAGCGGCGAGCTCATAACATCCAGAATGACGCACAATACGGTGCCTGCCGTCCACCCCACCGATAATCGTTCACCCTGTGACGTTATCAAGCATCGGACGTAACGTTGAGTTAGGCACCACCTCTTCAGATGGCCGGTTCTTTGAACCGGCCATCGTCATTTGTGGCGTAGCACTTTCATCCCATCGCACTCTCCGTTAGCATCACGCTACCTTATGCAAAGAGAATCTTCCGTGAAGAGATGGCGTCTGTTTCCCCGCTCTCTGCGCCAGCTGGTGCTGATGGCTTTCCTGCTGGTGCTGCTGCCGCTGCTGGTGCTGGCCTGGCAGGCCTGGGAAAGCCTGTCGGCGCTCAGCGAGCGTGCGGCGGACACTAACCGCACGACGCTAACCGACGTTCGTCGCAGCGAGGCGATGGCGCGCACCGCGCTGGAGCTGGAGCGCAGCTATCGTCAGTACTGCGTGCTTGATGACCCGATGTTAGCCCGCCTGTATCAGACGCAGCGCAGCCGCTATTCCCAGATGCTGGACGCCCATGCGCCGGTACTGCCGGATATGCGCACTTACCAGAACCTGCGGCAGAATCTTACCCAGCTCAGCCAGATCAAATGCCATAACAGCAGCCCGGTAAAAGCCGCAGGCGATGTGCTGGAGTCATTCTCCGCCGCTAACAGCCAGCTGGTGAGAACCACGCGGGAGGTGGTGTTCTCCCGTGGTCTGCAGCTGCAGCGCGAAATTGCCGATCGCGGCCAGTATTTCGGCTGGCAGGCATTAATCCTGTTCCTGCTCAGCCTCGGCCTGGTCCTGCTGTTTACCCGCATGATTATCGGCCCGGTGAAAGCGGTCGAGCGCATGATTAACCGCCTGGGAGAGGGGCGCTCGCTCGGGCAGAGCCTGGCGTTTAAAGGCCCGCGTGAAATTCGCTCTCTGGCCCAGCGCATTCTCTGGCTGAGCGAGCGGCTGGCTTGGCTGGAGTCACAGCGCCATGAGTTCCTGCGCCATATCTCCCACGAGCTGAAAACCCCGCTGGCCAGCATGCGTGAAGGCACGGAACTGCTGGCCGATGAGGTGGCCGGCCCGTTGACCGCTGACCAGAAAGAGGTGGTTAGCATTCTTAACGACAGCAGCCGCCACCTGCAAACCCTGATTGAACAGCTGCTGGACTACAACCGCAAGCTGGCAGACGGCCCGGTTGAGATGAGCGACGTCATGCTGCGACCGCTCATCGATCAACTGGTTTCCACCCACAGTCTGACGGCGCGAGCTAAGCTGATTGATACGGCGATTGATCTGCAGGCGGCGAGCTGCCGCGCAGAGCCGACATTGTTACTGCGGGCCATCGATAATCTCTACTCCAATGCGTTACACTACGGCGCAGAATCAGGGAAAATCTGGATCCGCAGCCGCCAGCAGGGCAACCGCGTCACCATTGAGGTGGCGAACACCGGCAGCGCGATCCCGCAGGCAGAACGGGCGATGATTTTTGAGCCGTTCTTCCAGGGCAACCTGCAGCGCAAAGGCGCAGTAAAAGGCAGCGGGCTGGGGCTGAGTATCGCTAAGGACTGCGTGCGTCAGCTGGAGGGCGATCTACAGCTGGTCGACAGCGATGAGGCTGATGTCTGCTTCCGCATTGAATTGAATACCACCGCCGGGAAGAAACACTGATGCGCTTAACACTTTTTTCTGCCAGCGTTCAACAAAGCCTGGGCAGAATGTTGCTGGCAGCACTGCTTGGGCTGAGCCTGACTGGCTGTAGCCAGACCGCGCCGCCAACCGTGGTGAAGGGCCTGCCCAGCCATCTCAGCGAACCTGAGAGCAAATTTGTCGATTTCCAACGCGTGGACTGTGAGCACATCTGGTCCTGGGTCGATGTCACGGCGGTCAATAATCCGCTGTACTGGCTGCGCGCGGTGGACTGCGCGGTGCGGCTGTCTCCGGCCGATGCCCGCGCGCAGGCTAAACGCTGGCCGGACGACAGCTGGCACGGCGCCTTCAAACAGGCCGTTTTGCTGAGCAATGGCAATATTACGCCGCTCGAGCGCCGCGCCTATCTGCAGCGGCTGGACAGCTACAGCTACGATTATCCCTCTGCGGTCCGTCCGCTGCTGATGCTGTGGCGCGAAGGGCAGGGTTCATTACTGCAGCTGTCGCAGGAGCGCTCGCGCTATGCCAGCCTGCAGGAGAGCAGCGATGCCCAGCTGGACGCGCTGCGCCAGCAGCAGATGGCCGTCAATAAAGAGCTGGCAGTGACGCGACGCAAGCTGGACACGCTGACCGACATCGAGCGTAAGCTCTCAGCCCGCCGTTCGCCGGATGCGGCCGACAGCAGCAGCCACGGCGCGGATAAAAGCGCACCGGACGACAACACGCCGGCGGATATCAAATCAGAGGATGATGCCAACCCATGATAAAAAAATCGGCCCGCCTGCTGCTGGTGGATGACGACCCCAGCCTGCTGAAGCTGTTGGGGATGCGCCTCAGCAGCGAAGGCTTTAGCGTGACCACCGCGGAAAGCGGGCCAGAAGCGCTGCGGGTGCTCAACCGCGAAAACATCGATCTGGTGATAAGCGACCTGCGTATGGATGAGATGGACGGCATGGCGCTGTTTGTTGAGATCCAGAAGCTGCAGCCGGGCATGCCGGTGATCATCCTCACCGCGCACGGTTCGATCCCGGATGCGGTCGCCGCGACCCAGCAGGGCGTTTTCAGCTTCCTGACCAAGCCCGTCGATCGCGATGCGCTGTATAAAGCCATTGATGAGGCGCTGGCACATCGCGCCCCGGGCAGTGATGAAGCCTGGCGCGAAACCATCGTTACCCGTAGCCCACTGATGCTGCGCCTGCTGGAGCAGGCACGCATGGTGGCGCAGTCTGACGTCAGCGTGTTGATTAACGGGCAGAGTGGCACGGGCAAGGAAGTGCTGGCGCAGGCCATCCACGCCGCCAGTCCGCGCGCGGGCAAGGAATTTATTGCCATCAACTGCGGCGCACTGCCGGAGCAGCTGCTGGAGTCAGAGCTGTTTGGTCATGCCAAAGGGGCCTTTACCGGTGCGGTAAGCAGCCGCGAGGGGCTGTTCCAGGCCGCCGAGGGCGGCACGCTGTTCCTCGATGAGATCGGCGATATGCCGCAGGCGCTGCAGGTTAAGCTGCTGCGCGTACTGCAGGAGCGCAAGGTGCGCCCGCTCGGCAGCAACCGCGATCTCGATATCAACGTGCGCATCATCTCCGCTACCCACCGTGACCTGCCAAAAGCGATGGAGAAGAAGGAGTTTCGCGAAGATCTGTTCTATCGTCTTAACGTGGTGAATTTAAAAATTCCGGCGCTGCATGAGCGCGCGGAGGATATCCCGCTGCTGGCAAACCATTTGCTGAAGCAGTCGGCGGAGCGGCATAAACCGTTCGTGCGCAGCTTCTCTACCGACGCAATGCGCCGGTTGATTGCCGCCAGCTGGCCGGGCAACGTCAGGCAGCTGGTGAATGTGATTGAGCAGTGCGTGGCGCTGACCTCCGCCCCGGTGATTAGCGAAGCGCTGGTCGAGCAGGCGCTGGCCGGAGAAAACACCGCGCTGCCGACATTTGTGGAAGCGCGCAACCAGTTTGAACTGAATTATTTGCGTAAGCTGTTACAGATGACCAAAGGGAATGTCACCAACGCAGCACGCCTGGCCGGGCGCAACCGCACCGAGTTTTACAAGCTGTTGTCGCGTCACGAGCTGGATGCTGCCGATTTTAAAGAGTAATTTCAGTGCCGCTCCGCTGCCCAGTTATGGTAGTTTAGCTGCCTGAAAAGAGAGACGGACCGCGCAGCGTGACCTGTCCGGCAATGTTAACTGTTCCCCTTCCCTGATGGAGGGGGAGAAAAGGGTCTGCCATGAAAAAGATTGATGCAATTATCAAGCCGTTCAAACTGGACGACGTGCGTGAAGCGCTGGCGGAAGTCGGCATCACCGGAATGACCGTGACCGAAGTGAAAGGCTTTGGTCGTCAGAAGGGCCACACCGAACTGTATCGTGGCGCTGAATATATGGTCGATTTTTTACCGAAGGTCAAAATTGAGATCGTGATTGCCGACGATATCGTCGATACCTGCGTGGATACCATCATGCGTACCGCGCAGACCGGTAAGATTGGCGACGGCAAGATTTTCGTTTATGACGTGTCGCGCGTGGTGCGTATCCGCACCGGCGAAGAAGACGAAGAGGCGATCTAAGCGCTGCCTTTTTCTACGCTGAAGTCGTTGAGGGTCTGAGCATTCAGGCCCTTAAAATTATTAATTCCTTATTTCTGCTGCTGTTCCCTCTCCCCGGTTTGACAATGATCTTCTGATGCTGACAATAGCCCGCTTGAGCCATAAGGGCTGAGCAGACTATCAAGAAGGACTTTTTTATGGCTATTACCCGCCGCGATTTTCTTAACGGCGTCGCGATTACGGTCGCCGCCGGGCTGACCCCCCTGCAGATATTGCGCGCTTCGCCGCTGCAGGCCAACAAAACGCTCTATTACCCACCGGCGCTGAGCGGGCTGCGCGGCAACCATCCGGGCTCCTTTGAAAATGCCCACCGGCTCGGCCGTGATGGCGTCAGTTTCGACTTTGCTTCTCTGCCGGTCAGCGAGGAGTTTGATCTGGTGGTGGTCGGCGCCGGAATTAGCGGCCTGGCCGCCGCCTGTTTCTGGCAGCAGCTGCAGGATAAACCGCAGCGGATTTTGCTGATCGACAACCACGACGACTTCGGTGGCCACGCCAAGCGTAATGAACTCAGCAGCAGCAACGGCACAATCCTTGGCTATGGCGGCAGCGAATCTTTCCAGTCCCCGCACTCCAACTTCAGCCCGGTGATGATGGGCCTGATAAAAACGCTGGGGATCAGCCTGGATGCCATGGAGCGGGGCTTCGATAAAACCTTCTATCCTGACCTTGGCCTCAGTCGCGGCGTCTACTTTGATAAGAAAAACTTCGGCGTGGATAAAGTCGTCAGCGGCGACCCGGGCAAAGTGGTGGCGGATGATATCCCACGCGATCGCCTGAACGGACGTTCATGGCAGGCGTTTATCAATGACTTCCCGCTGCCGCAGAGCGATCGCGCCGCGCTGATTGAGCTGCATACGGTGGCGAAAGATTATCTGCCAGGACTCAGCCAGCAGGAAAAAGTCGCCTGGCTGGACACTCACAGTTACGCCACCTTCCTGCGCGATAAAGTGGGCCTGAGCGAGCTGGCAATGCGCTACTTCCAGCAAACCACGAACGATTTCCAGGCGGTGGGTATTGATGCTACCGCCTGTAGCGATGCGCGTATCTGCGACCTGCCGGGCCTTGACGGCATGGGGCTGCCGCCGCTGGACGCTGAATCGCAGGCTGACCTCGACGATCCTTATGTTTTCCACTTCCCGGATGGCAATGCCACCCTGGCCCGGCTGCTGGTGCGCAAGCTGATCCCGGCCGTTGACCCCGCCGGACACGATATGAATGATATCGTGCGGGCGAAATTTGACTACAGCCAGCTGGACAGGGCGGACTCTGACGTCAAGCTACGCCTTAACAGTACCGGCATGCAGGTGGTGAACGTCGACGGTGGCGTGGAAGTCAGCTATATGACGGGTGAAAAGTTGACGAAAGTCCGCGCCGGGAAGGTGGTCATGGCCGGATACAATATGATGATCCCGTATCTGGTGCCGCAGATGTCGCAGGCGCAGCAGGAAGCGCTGAAGCAGAATGTTAAAGCTCCGCTTGTCTACAGCAAGGTCGCCATCGCTAACTGGCGCGCCTTTATCAAACTGGGCGTGCATGAGGTTTATGCCCCTGGCGCACCTTATTCACGGGTCAAGCTTGACTATCCGGTCAGCCTCGGCGGCTACCAGCACCCCCACGATCCCAATCAGCCGATCGGGCTGCATATGGTGTATGTGCCGACTCTGCCCGGCAGCGGCCTCAGCGCCCGCGAGCAGTCGCGTAAAGGGCGCGCGATGCTGCTGGGCACCTCGTTCGATGCTCATGAACAGATGATCCGCGAACAGCTCCAGGCGATGCTTGGGCCGGCAGGCTTCGACCATCAGCGCGATATTCAGGCGATTACCGTTAACCGCTGGTCGCACGGTTACTCTTACGCCATCAATGGCTTATTTGATGATGAGGATGAGGCGCAGAAGATTATTGAGCGCGCCCGTGCCCCCGTCGGTAATATCGTGATTGCTAACTCCGACTCGGACTGGAGCCCTTATGCCCATTCGGCGGTCGATCAGGCATGGCGGGCAGTGAACGAGCTGGTGCACGGAAAAAACGCACCGGGGGAGGGGGTATGAAAACGTTGCTTTCAGGGATGGTTCTGCTGCTGGTAAGCAGTGCGGCTAATGCCATGTCGCCGGGCGAATATGTTGCCAAAGCGGCGGACTGTACTGCCTGTCACACCGCACCCGGCGGCGCAGCGCTGGCGGGCGGGCTGCGTTTCCCTACGCCGCCCGGTGATATCTACAGCACCAATATTACCCCGGATAAACAGCAGGGCATTGGCCGCTATACGTTTGCCGAATTTGACCGCGCCATGCGCCAGGGTATCGCCCGCGATGGCCATCACCTTTATCCGGCAATGCCTTATACCGCCTATGCCAAAATGAGCGATAAGGATATGCGCGCGCTTTATGACTATCTGCTGCATGAAGTCCCGGCCAGCAGCCAGCCAAATCGCGACAGCGATATCTCCTGGCCGCTGTCAATGCGCTGGCCTTTGGGGATCTGGAATGCCCTGTTCCACAATGACGATCGTTATCAGCCTGATGCGCAGCAGAGTGCGCAATGGAATCGCGGGGCTTACCTGGTGCAGGGCGCAGGGCACTGCGGCAGTTGCCACACCCCGCGCGGCTGGGCACTGCAGGAGCAGGCACTGGATCAGAGCCGCATCGCCTATCTCAGCGGTGCCGAGCTTGACGGCTGGTTTGCGCCGTCGCTGCGCGGCATGGCGCAGGATGAACTGGTGGCGCTGCTGAAAACGGGGCGCAGTAAGCAGGGGGCGGTAGTCGGACCCATGGCGGAGGTGGTGATGCACAGCACTCAGTATCTCAGCGATGCGGACCTCAACAGTATCGGCGTCTACCTGCGCAGCCTGCCGCCGGCTCCAGCATCCCCGCTGCCCGCTGCCGCTCCTTCCGCCGCGGGCGCGAAAACCTATGCCATGTACTGCTCAACCTGTCACGGCAGCGAGGGTAAAGGCGATGCGCATGTCATCCCGGCGCTGGACGGTAACGCAACGCTGACGGCAGCAAACCCGCTGAGCGCACTGCGCGTGGTGCTGGAAGGTGCGCAGACGCCAGTGACCCGGCACGGCATGGCGCAGGCGATGCCCGGTTACGGCTGGACGCTGGATGATGTGCAGATGAGCGAGTTGATGAACTACCTGCGCAGCAGCTGGAGCAATCAGGCCCCTGCCGTCAGCGCAGAGCAGGTTGCTGAGGCGCGCAAGCTTAAGTAGCCAGCGGGACGATCGGGCAGCGGCGGGAGAGATCCCCCCTCTGCCCGACAGCATCACAGCGCTTTATGCGGGCCAAATACTTCGTAGTGAATTCGCTCTTTCCCCACGCCTGACTGCAGAAGGCTCTTTTCCACCATCGCCATAAACGCCAGCGGGCCGCACAGATAGTAGTGCATCGCCGGATCGCTGAGTTTCGCTTCCAGCGGCAGCAGGTTCATGAGTCCACGGTGCTGATACTTGCCTTCATCTTCCGGCCGCGGCTGGTTATACCAGATCTCCTGCGAGAACTTCGGCAGCTGCTGACCCAGTTCGCCGACTTCCTCTGCGAAAGCATGCATTGCGCCGTCTTCCGTCGCGTGGAACCACTGTACCGTTGCCTGATGTTGTTCCTGTGCCAGCTTGTGCAGCATGGCCAGCATCGGGGTCAGACCGACGCCGCCAGAGATCAGCGTTACCGGGGTTTGCGCCGCAATATCGATAAAGAAGTCGCCGGCCGGTGGCGCCAGGTGCAGACGCACGCCGGGCTGCTGCTGATGCAGCCAGCTGGAGAGCGTGCCGCCCTCTTCATGGCGCACGGCAATGCGGTAGTCACGACCGTTCGGCATCCGCGTCAGTGAATACTGGCGGATCTCCTGATTAGCAAATGACGGGTCACGCACCCACAGCGTAATGTACTGACCGGGCTGGTAATCCGCGACGGGCTGACCGTCAACCGGGGTCAGAGTAAAGCTCTTAATTTTTGCGCTGCGCGAGATAATTTCGCTGATAACAAACTCACGTTGACCACCGCGCCAGCCGCCGACTTTCTGCTCAACCTCTTCATAGATTTGCTCTTCACGCTGCACAAAAATTCCGGCCAGTACGCCATAGGCTTTACCCCAGGCGGCGAGGATCTCCTCACCCGGATGCAGCAGCTCATCAATACTCGCCAGCAGGTGTTCACCGACAATGGCGTACTGCTCCGGCCGAATGGCAAAGCTGGTGTGCTTCTGCGCAATTTTCTCCACTGCCGGGCCGAGCGCGGCCAGCTTATCGAGGTTACTGGCGTAGGCACAGACCGCGTTAAACAGCGCTTCAGGCTGATTGCCACTGCTCTGGTTGCTCATGTTGAAGATATCTTTCAGCTCGGGATTGTGGCTGAACATGCGCTGATAGAAGTGCGCGGTCAAACGCGGACCCAACGCAGCGACGGCGGGGATAGTGGATTTCACGGTGGCAATAGTGTGGCTATCAAGCATGGTGGGCTCCTGATTTATCCATAACATGTATTTTAAATACATCTTATAGTTTGAAAGGTGTATTGTAAATACACCTTTATTGCTGAGGGGTATTTATCCACAGGGCGCTGGTGGTGGTGGTGAAAAATCTGCAACAGGCAGATGAGGAAAACTCCGCTGTCAGGGAATGAAAAAAAGCGTAAAAAACCCTTGCCAGCCGCGGAGCCAATCGTTTGCGTAAAAAGGCGGCCGTGAAGCTATTCAACAGGGTGCTAAACAGTTTAAACTGTTGCCCATCATTTATTGTTGATAGTCAGTCGAGTCAGGAGATGCAGATGTTAAAGCGTGAAATGAACATTGCCGATTACGATGCCGAGTTGTGGCAGGCGATGGAGCAGGAGAAAGTGCGTCAGGAAGAGCACATTGAGCTGATTGCTTCAGAAAACTACACCAGCCCACGCGTGATGCAGGCTCAGGGATCGCAGCTGACCAACAAATACGCTGAAGGCTATCCGGGCAAGCGCTACTACGGTGGCTGCGAGTACGTCGATATCGTTGAGCAGCTGGCTATTGATCGTGCCAAAGCGCTGTTCGGTGCTGACTATGCCAACGTGCAGCCGCACTCCGGTTCCCAGGCTAACTTCGCGGTTTACACCGCGCTGCTGCAGCCGGGCGACACCATTCTGGGGATGAACCTGGCACACGGTGGTCACCTGACTCACGGTTCCCCGGTTAACCTGTCTGGCAAACTGTACAACGTGATCCCTTACGGCATCGACGAAACTGGCAAAATTGACTACAACGAGCTGGCCGAACTGGCGCAGAAGCATAAGCCGAAAATGATCGTGGGCGGTTTCTCTGCTTACTCTGGCGTGTGCGACTGGGCAAAAATGCGTGAAATCGCTGACACCGTTGGCGCTTACCTGTTTGTTGATATGGCGCACGTTGCCGGTCTGATTGCTGCGGACGTTTACCCTAACCCGGTTCCTCATGCGCATATCGTGACTTCCACCACCCACAAAACCCTGGCGGGTCCACGCGGTGGCCTGATCCTGGCGCAGGGCGGTGACGAAGATCTGTATAAGAAGCTGAACTCTGCTGTCTTCCCTGGCGGCCAGGGCGGCCCGCTGATGCATGTGATTGCCGGTAAGGCCGTCGCGTTCAAAGAAGCGATGGAACCTGAGTTTAAAACCTATCAGCAGCAGGTCGCGAAAAACGCCAAAGCGATGGTAGAAGTGTTCCTGGCACGCGGTTACAACGTGGTTTCCGGCGGTACGCACAACCACCTGTTCCTGCTGGACCTGGTTGACAAGAACCTGACCGGTAAAGAAGCGGATGCCGCGCTGGGCCGTGCCAACATCACCGTTAACAAAAACAGCGTGCCGAACGACCCGAAAAGCCCGTTCGTCACCTCCGGTATCCGCATCGGCTCCCCGGCTGTGACGCGCCGCGGCTTCAAAGAAGCGGAAGTGCGCGAGCTGGCCGGCTGGATCAGCGATATTCTCGATAATATCAATGATGAAGGCGTGAGCGAGCGCGTGAAGAAGCAGGTGCTGGAAATCTGCGCACGCTTCCCGGTTTACGCCTGATAATTTCTCGATTCTGAGAGCGTTATGACAATAACGGGACACGCAAGTGTCCCGTTATTTTTTTGTCCGCAGCAACGGTGTACATTAGCCTCCACTTTGTCGGAGGGAAAATGACGATACGCTCCACCTACTGGCTTGGATTAAGCTACTTCACCTACTTTTTCGCCTATGGCGTCTACCTGCCTTTCTGGGGCGTATGGCTGAAAGAGAGTGGCCTGGCACCCGAAAAAATCGGTCTGCTGCTCGGCTGCGGCATGATTGCGCGCTTTGCTGGTAGCCTGCTGATTGCTTCCCGCGTCACCAATCCTTCCCGCCTGGTCAGTGCGCTACGTCTGCTGGCGTCACTGACGCTGCTGTTTGCGCTGGGCTTCTGGCTGGGTGCCGAGTGGCTGTGGCTGCTGCTGGTGATGGTCGGCTTTAACCTGTTCTTCTCGCCGCTGGTGCCGCTGAGCGATGCGCTGGCCGCCACCTGGCAGCGGCAGATCGCGCTGCCTTATGGCCCGGTCAGGCTGTGGGGATCGCTGGCGTTTGTCATCAGCTCCGCGCTAACCGGCGTGCTGGTCAATATCTTCTCTTATCACGCCATTCTGCTGCTGCTGTGCGCGGGCTGTATCGCGATGCTCGGCGGCATGATGCTGCGCCCGGCGGTCATGCCACTGGGTGCGCAGAAGCCGCTAAGCCATGCGGGCTGGGCGCAGTGGAAGCAGATGCTGAGTGAAAATGCCGTCTGGCGCTTCCTGCTGTGCGTGACGCTGATGCAGGGGGCGCATGCCGCCTATTATGGCTTCAGCGCGATCTACTGGCAGGAAGCGGGCTACTCGTCGAGCGTGATTGGCTATCTGTGGTCGCTGGGGGTGGTGGCTGAGGTGGTGGTGTTCGCCTCCAGCAACCGTCTGTTCCGCCGCTGGCGCGCGCGCGACCTGCTGCTGCTCTCGGGCATTTGCGCCATTGTGCGCTGGAGTTTGCTGGCTTCCTCCACCGAACTGGGCTGGCTGATCCTCGCACAGATCCTGCACTGCGGCAGCTTCACCGTCTGCCACCTGGCGGCAATGCGCTTTATCGCGGCGCGGGAAGGGGGCGAGGTGATCCGCCTGCAGTCGGTGTACTCGGCGCTGGCGATGGGCGGCGGAATTGCACTGATGACGATGGTGTGCGGCGTGCTGTTCCAGCATCTGCAGGGCGGGGTGTTCTGGGTGATGGCGCTGCTGGTGGTGCCGGCGCTGTTCCTGCGGCCGAAAGTGGCCTGATTATGACTCCAGCAGCGCGCGGATACTGTGCTGCTGGTGTTCGCCCAACGGCAGCTCGGCGTGGATCAGCGGCGGTGAGTAGAGCGGCAGCGGCGTGGCATAAGGGGTGATCACCAGCGCAATGCCTTTTGGCGCGCTGTGGCGCTGGAAGTCGGCGACATCCTGATATTTGATATTAAGCGGCAGCAGCGTCAGCTCGCGCAGCTGCTGTTCTACCTGGCGCTCCAAATCCCGGTCATGGCCGGTGAGCAGCAGCACCTGTTTCTCCTGCAGCGCGCTCTCCTGCATCAGCCATGCGCCAAAGATAATCGCAATCAGCCCCATCTCCTCATCGGAAAACTGCAGCCCGTAGTGCTGCTCAAAGTCGGCTATCGCTTCACGCGTGGTGCGCAACAGGCGTGGATACTGCTGCGCCACATCCTCCACCAGCGCGTGATCGATGCCGATAGCAAAATGCGTGCGTTCCACCGCCTGGGCCAGATGGGTGTAGAGCTGCGCGCTGAGCCCGGCCTCGTTGCTGAAGTGCATGCCGGAAAGCGCCTGGAAGCGCTGAATAAGCTGTTCAACCGCCTGCAGCAGCTGCCACTCGTTTTCCCGCTGGCAGTGCTCAGGCAGCGGAATATGCAGCTGGCTGAACATCAAGGCCAGCAGCGCCGGGTCGCCGGACATGGGCTGATAACCGCGCTTCTGCCAGCAGTGGACAATATTTTCGGCCAGCGGGTACTCTCCCTTTTCGCGCAGCCACCGCTGCTGCTGGGGGGTAAAGTCTGTCGGGCAGCGGTGTGCGAGTGAATACTGAAAAACCAGCTGTAAAAAATAGCCGTCGCGCCCGCTGAAATCGCGCGCGAGGTAGAGCGCACAGTGCTGAACCAGCGCGCTGAGATTATGTTCGTCGTACAGGGCTTTATCGACCGTTATGGCCTGCAGCTGGCGGCGCAGCGCGCTGGCAAAATAGCTGCGGGCGAAGTCGGGTGACAGCCGCAGCGTGCGGCGCAGGCTATGCAGCAGGCACAGCCGCTGGTCGAGCTGCGTCCCCTGGATGCGCAACCTTTGGCCGTCCTGCTCAATGGCAAGACGGTGATAACGCTGGATTTCCAGCGCGACCTCCGCTATATCTTGCCGGGCAATGGCAGGATCAACTGCGTTCAGCTGACAAACCGACTCCAGCGTGACAATGGGTTCAGGAAGGCAGAGCATCAAAAGCAGGTGACAGCGGCGCTGCGGACTGGAGAGGACAGAAATTTCTGGTGAGTATGCACTCATCATCTGCGATCCCAGTGACAATTGATTGCGCTAAGAATAGCCCGCGCCGCGCGGTTTGTGACAAATCCGCGCGCTTTTATTCAGAGCTTTTAAGACAGGTCACAAAATTAATCGACAATAGGTGACGTGGAGTTTGATTTGTTACATTATAACAATTTGAAAGCTGGCCTGCTGTGGCTGGCTGCAGGATTTTCGCCCGCTGTTTTGGCGCATCCGCACAGCTTTATCGCTATGCAGACCACGCTGGTCCATCAGGGTGACCAGCTCACCGGGCTGAAAATGCGCTGGGTGATGGATGAAATTACCTCGGCCGACCTGCTGTATGACGCGGGCGAGGCAAAGCCCGACTCGGTGGTGTGGAAAAAGCTGGCGGCGGAAGTGATGGCGAACGTGCTTGGCCAGCACTATTTCAGCGAGTTCTGGCACCAGAAACAGCCGGTAAAGTTTGATAATCTGCCGCCGGAATACCATCTGTCACGCCAGGGGCATAAAGCGGTGCTGGAGTTTATCCTGCCGCTGGCGCACCCGCAGCCGCTGAAAGGCCAGCGCTATCTCTTTTCGACTTTTGACCCAACGTACTTTGTAGATATGTATTACGACTCCGAAAAATCACTGACCGTCCCGCCCGAGCTGGCTGCCCAGTGCAGGTTCCAGCTGCAAACCCCGCAGCCGGATGCCTCCATGCAGGCTTACGCACTGTCGCTGGATAAAGCCGATGCCCCGCCGGAAGAGAGGGATCTTGGCCGCCAGTTTGCCCAGACGGTGACTTTGATATGCCAGTAAACATGCTCAGGGCGCAAACACACGGCGGCTGGCGGGCCTGGCCGCTGTATCTGCTGACGCTAATCGTCATCGCGGCGGGCGTGCTGGTGTGGCACTTCTGGCCGCAGATCCTGTTGCAGAGCATTCTGTGGCAGAAAAGCCTGCATCAACAGATGACCGCGCTGCTGCAGCAGGTTGCCAGCCATCCTCATCAGGCAGGGCTGGCGCTGATGGGCTTCAGCCTGCTGTACGGCGTGCTGCACGCGCTCGGCCCCGGGCACGGCAAAGTGGTGATTGCCACCTTTCTTGCTACCCATCCCACTAAACTGAAAACCAGCCTGCAGCTGACGCTGGCGGCCGCGGTGGTACAGGGAGCGGTGGCGATCCTGCTGGTCACGGTGATGCTGGTGGTGCTGCAACTCTCCTCGCGCCAGCTGCATCTCAGCAGCTACTGGCTGGAGAAGGGCAGCTATCTGCTGGTGAGCGGGCTGGGCTTATGGCTGTGCTGGCGCGCAGGTAAAAAGTTATGGGCTGCACTAAAACCAGCAAGGCGAGGGCTGAGCATCAGGCGTATTGTCACGGCGGATCATCAGCACAGTGAGCAGTGTGGCTGCGGCCATCAGCACGTGCCGGATAGCGCGATGCTGGCGCAGGCGGTGGGCTGGAAAACCAAAGCGGCGGTGGTGCTGTCGATGGGGCTGCGCCCGTGTTCCGGGGCGATCATGATGCTGCTGTTTGCCAAAGTGATTGGGGTTTATGCCTGGGGGGTGTTATCCGCCATTGTGATGGCGCTGGGAACGGCGCTGACGGTGTCGGCGATGGCGCTGGTGGTGCAGATGTCACGCGCGCTGGCGCTGCGTCTGAGCAAAGGCGCTTCCGCGGAGGGATGGCAGACGGTGGCGGTCAATTCACTGGCGCTGCTGGGGGGCGTGTTGCTGGTCATGGCGGGGGTCATGCTGTGGCTGAGTGCGCAGCCTGCGATATCCGGCGGGATTCGCCCGATGTTTTTACGCTGATCCGGTATTAAAAAAGGGTTGACCAGAAAAGCGGTCAACCCCTGTAGGGGCCGATCATTTTTTTCGATCGGCCCGAGGGTCAATCAGTTCGATCGGCCCGTTCAGGAATGCCAGGGCAACGATAGCAATTAACGCTTCAGCGCTTCGCTCAGTTCGTCACGCATATTCGCCAGCATCGCTTTCACCACGCGCGGATTGCCCGCCACGATGTTGCCAGACAGCATATAGCCGTGCCCGCCGGTGAAGTCAGTCACCAGGCTACCCGCTTCACGCACCAGCAGTTCACCGGCAGCGAAATCCCACGGCTTCAGGCCAATCTCGAAGTAACCATCTACGCGACCCGCGGCAACGTAGGCGAGATCCAGCGCGGCAGAACCGGTGCGACGGAAGTCTGCACACTGGGTGAACAGTTTGCCAACGATGTTGATGTAAGGAGTGGCGTGCTGCTTCAGCTTGAACGGGAAACCGGTCGCCAGGATGGTGCCATCCAGATCGCGAGCGCTGCCGCCGCGCAGACGGTAGCCGTTGAGCTGAGCGCCCTGACCGCGTACGGCGCTGAACAGTTCATTACGCATTGGGTCGTAAACCACGGCGACTTCGGTGCGGCCTTTGATGCGCACGGCGATAGAAACACAGAAGTGTGGCAGGCGTTTGATGTAGTTGGTGGTGCCATCCAGTGGATCGATAACCCATTGTACATCCTGGTCTTCGCCCGGCAGTTCACCGCTCTCTTCTGAGATGATGGTGTGCTGTGGGTAAGATTTGCGGATCACTTCAATAATCTGGCGTTCCGCTTCACGGTCAACATTGGTCACGAAGTCGTTGCTGCCCTTCTGGGTGGCTTCGACGGAGTCCGGGGTTTCATAGTGCTTAGCAATTACGTTTCCGGCCTTGCGCGCAGCGCGCACGGCAATGTTGAGCATTGGATGCATATAAGTTTCGTCTCACTGGATGTTAAAGAACGGTATATCATTTAATCTGATATAAAACGGCGCGTAGTATAGCAGGGCATAACGGCAAATGTCCTGAAAATATGTTAGCATCTTCAAATTATCTCTCAGACCGCGAGCAGACCCCAATCCTTATGCTGCAAAATATCCGAATTGTGCTGGTTGAAACCTCTCACACTGGCAACATGGGCTCCGTGGCCCGTGCCATGAAAACCATGGGCTTAACCAACCTTTATCTGGTCAACCCGCTGGTAAAACCGGACTCGCAGGCCATTGCGCTAGCCGCCGGTGCCAGCGATGTGATTGGCGATGCCAAAATTGTTGATACTTTTGATGAAGCTATTGCCGGCTGTAGCCTGGTCGTCGGCACCAGCGCCCGTTCGCGTTCGCTGCCGTGGCCGATGCTGGACCCGCGTGAATGCGGGCTGAAAAGCGTCGCAGAGGGCCAGCAGGCGCCGGTAGCGCTGGTGTTTGGCCGCGAGCGCGTTGGGCTGACCAATGAAGAGCTGCAGAAGTGTCACTACCACGTCGCGATTGCCGCGAACCCGGACTACAGCTCGCTCAATCTGGCGATGGCCGTGCAGGTTATCACCTATGAGGTGCGCATGGCGTACCTGCAGTCGCTGGAAACGGAGCAGACCGAAGCCGTCGAGTCGCCCTATCCGCTGGTTGATGACCTTGAGCGCTTCTATCAGCATATGGAAAAGATGATGATCGGCAGCGGCTTTATCCGCGAAGCCAGCCCGGGCCAGGTGATGAGCAAAATGCGCCGTCTGTTTACCCGCGCCCGCCCGGAGCGTGACGAGCTGAATATCCTGCGCGGAATGCTCTCATCCATCGAGAAGAAGCAGGGCGAGTAAGGGGATAGTGGCGATGAAAATAACAGCATAATACTTGAGTGAATTACTTGGTTAAATAGTTGAGTGTTTTAGTAGGTTAAATACTTGACCAATTTAGTCAGGAATGTCAGACTTGCGTCCATATTTTGTTAACGCCCATCCAGGGTTACAACCGAGGTCGTTTACGCCATGAGACTGACATCCAAAGGCCGTTATGCTGTTACCGCTATGCTCGACGTTGCACTGCACTCTCACGAAGGCCCGGTGCCTTTAGCAGATATTTCAGAGCGTCAGGGCATCTCCCTCTCTTATCTTGAGCAGCTGTTCTCCCGTCTGCGCAAGAACGGTCTGGTGGCAAGCGTACGTGGTCCGGGCGGTGGTTATCTGCTGGGTAAAGCCTCCGATGCTATCGCTGTGGGTGCGGTGATCACCGCCGTTGACGAATCGGTTGATGCCACCAAGTGCCAGGGCAAAGAAGGCTGCCAGGGCGGCGAACGCTGCCTGACTCACGTCCTGTGGCGTGACCTGAGCGAGCGCATCAGCGACTTCCTCAACAACATCACGCTGGCTGAACTGGTTAACAACCAGGAGATCCTGGACGTGGCTGACCGCCAGAACAGCAATGAAATCCGCCGTGCGCCCAATGGCCGCATGCAGGAAACAATAAACGTCAATCTGCGCGCCTGATCGCAGCCAGGGTGAGGCTCTGCCTCGCCACCGGAGATAAATAAAAGGCCTGCCGGGCCTTTTATTCATTTCTGCAGCCGTCAGAATTTCAGGGCGCAGCAGGACGGAGACCACAACCTCCCGGAGCCTAATCAGCAATGAAATTACCGATTTATCTGGATTATTCTGCCACCACGCCAGCCGATCCCCGCGTGGCGGCCAAGATGATGCAGTTCCTGACAATGGACGGCACCTTTGGCAATCCGGCTTCCCGTTCACACCGTTTTGGCTGGCAGTCAGAAGAGGCGGTGGATATCGCCCGTAACCAGATTGCTGAGCTGGTTGGCGCTGACCCGCGTGAAATCGTCTTTACCTCCGGCGCGACCGAAGCCAACAATCTGGCCATTAAAGGCGCTGCCACCTTCCATCAGGAAAAAGGCCGCCACATCGTCACCTGCACCACCGAACACAAAGCCGTGCTCGACACCTGCGCACAGCTGGAGCGTGAAGGGTTCAGCGTGACCTATCTCGACCCGCAGGGCGATGGCACTCTGGATCTCAAACAGCTGCAGGCTGCCCTGCGCGATGACACCGTGCTGGTGTCGATCATGCACGTGAATAACGAGATCGGCGTGGTGCAGGATATCGCCACCATTGGCGATCTGTGCCGCGAGCGCGGGATTATCTTCCACGTTGATGCCACCCAGAGCGTCGGTAAGCTGCCGATCGATCTCAGCCAGCTGAACGTCGATCTGATGTCGTTCTCCGCCCATAAAATCTATGGCCCAAAAGGTATCGGCGCGCTGTACGTTAGCCGCAAGCCGCGCGTGCGTCTCGAAGCACAGATCCACGGTGGCGGGCACGAGCGCGGCATGCGTTCCGGCACGCTGCCGGTGCATCAGATTGTTGGCATGGGCGAAGCCTATCGCATTGCCAGAGAAGAGATGAGCGTTGAGATGGCGCGCCTCGGCGCACTGCGCAGCCGCCTGTGGGCCGGGCTGAACAGCATTGAACAGGTGCAGCTTAACGGCTCGCTGGAGCACGGCGCAGCCAATATTCTTAACGTCGGCTTCCGCTATGTTGACGGCGAGTCGCTGATCATGGCGCTGAAAGATCTGGCGGTCTCGACCGGTTCGGCCTGCACCTCTGCCAGCATGGAACCCTCCTACGTGCTGCGCGCAATTGGCCTGGACGATGAACTCGCGCACAGCTCTATCCGCTTCTCGCTTGGCCGCTTTACCACCGAAGAGGAAGTGGATTACGCTATTGCGCTGGTGCAGAAGTCTATCGCCCGCCTGCGTGAGCTGTCGCCGGAGTGGAAAGCCTTTAAAACCAACGGTGTCGCTCAGAGCAGCTAAACTGACTTATTGTGACGCAGAGAACGGGCCGGAAATTTCTGGCCCGTTTTGCATTGGTGCCACCGCTCAGAGCACCTGACGAAAACATCCCTGACATATTTCTGTTAGTCTGACTCAACAAATTCGAATAGCATCCGTCTGCGCAATAGATCGCAGAGGCCGGGCAGACCCGGTCCACAAGACAAAAATGGTAAGGAGCCATGCGATGACCACCCCGATGAACATTACCCTGTCCACGGCAGCAGCCGACCCACGCTGGGGCGAAAAAGCCACCCTCAGCAGCAATGACGCGGGTATGACAATCCACCTGACCGGCAGCGACCCGCTGGTCACCATCCAGCGCGCGGCGCGTAAGCTTGACGGCCAGGGCATTCGCCACGTTAGCCTGAGCGGCGACGGCTGGGATCTGGAAAGCAGCTGGGCATTCTGGCAGGGCTATAAAAGCCCGAAAGGCGAGCGCGAAGTGCAGTGGCCTGCGCTGAGCGAGGCTGACCAGAAAGAGTTGAACAGCCGCCTGCAGACCATCGACTGGGTGCGCGACACCATTAACCTGCCGGCTGAAGAGCTCGGCCCGGAGCAGCTGGCCACGCGTGCCATCGATCTGCTGTGCGCCGTTGCCTGCGATGACGTCAGCTACCGCATTATTAAAGGCGACGATCTCAAAGCGCAAAAATACATGGGCTTGCATACGGTTGGCCGGGGTTCCACGCGTAGCCCGGTACTGCTGACGCTGGATTACAACCCGGGCGGCAGCGATGACACCCCGGTTTATGCCTGCCTGGTGGGTAAAGGCATCACCTTTGATACCGGCGGCTACAGCCTGAAGCAGAGCGCCTTTATGGACTCAATGAAGTCCGACATGGGTGGGGCCGCCACCCTGACCGGCGCTCTGGCGCTGGCGATCGCTCGCGGCCTGAAAAAGCGCGTGAAGCTGATCCTGTGCTGCGCGGACAATATGGTGAGCGGCAATGCTTTTAAGCTGGGCGATATCATTCACTACCGCAATGGCAAAACCGTTGAAGTGATGAACACCGATGCCGAAGGTCGTCTGGTACTGGCCGATGGTCTGATCGACGCCAGCGCCTTAACGCCTGAGCTGATCATTGATGCGGCTACGCTGACCGGCGCGGCGAAAACGGCGCTGGGTAACGATTATCATGCGCTGTTCAGCTTCGACGATGCGCTGTCTGACTCGCTGATGAGCAGTGCAAAAGGTGAGAACGAACCGTTCTGGCGCCTGCCGCTGGCTGAGTTCCACCGCAGCCATCTGCCGTCGAACTTCGCCGATCTGAATAACATCGCCAGCCCCGCGCACTCGGCCGGTGCCAGCACTGCGGCGGCTTTCCTGTCGCACTTTGTCACTGACTATAAGCAGGGCTGGCTGCACATCGACTGCTCCGCGACCTACCGCAAAGGCGCAGTGGACCAGTGGTCCGCCGGTGCTACCGGGCTGGGCGTGCGCACCGTCGCTAACCTGCTATTAAGCCGCGGATAAGTACCCGGGGCGACCGGAAAAAATGGTCGCCCCCTACACGTATCGTATGATGTCGTAGGGGCGGACCCTGTTTTTCGGTGCGCCCGCTTCTTATTCTGGAATATCTCAATGAACGATCTTAATTCGCGCCTGGAAGAAGTGCTGAAACTGGCCGCTACGGAGCCGGCACACCGCCCGGAGTTTTTCTCGCTGCTGCTGGATGCCAGCGTGGTGGTGCCGGGGGAAAGTGCGCAATCCGGGCAGGCGATTGATGCCAGCACGCCGGTGGATTTACAGCACTGGGAAAAAGAGGACGGCACCAGCATTATCCCGTTCTTTACGTCAGCAGAAGCGCTGGAGCAGGCCGTCAGTGGCGAACAGGCTTACCTGGTGATGCCAGTGCGTACCCTGTTTGAAATGACCCTCGGAGAGGCGCTGTTGCTCAATCCGAAATTGCCGAACGGCAAAGAGTTTTCACCGCGTGAAATTGCCCATCTGCTGGGTGATGACAGTAATGCCCTGAGCCAGCAGACGGTGCTGGAGGGCGGTACGGCGCTGCTGCTGTCGGAGATCGCTGAGCCGCCTGCACAGATGGTGGACTCTCTGACCCAGCTGTTTGCCAAATATAAGTCAGTGCGCCGCGCCTACCTCGCGCATATCAAAGAGCGTGCCGACCAGCCGGCCAACCTGCTGATTGGTATTGAAGCCGATGGTGACGTCGAGGCGATTATTCAGGCGGCGGGCAGCGTGGCAACGGATACGCTGCTGGAAGATGAACCGATTGATATCTGCCACGTTGTAGAAGGGGAGAAGGGCATCAGCCACTTCTTTATTGCCCATATCACCCCGTTCTACGAGCGGCGCTGGGGCAGTTTCCTGCGTGATTTTAAAGTGAAGAATATCGATTGAAATACGGGGATGTTGCGGGCGAACCAAAAAAAGGGTCCGCCCCTACTCGTAGGGGGCGATCCTCTTTTTCGATCGACCCGCTGCGGTCAGCCCTAAATTGAATCATTCACCCGCGGCAGATCCTGGCGCGTGCCCCATTCGCCCCAGGAACCGTCATACAGCGCTACGTTTTTCACGCCCAGGCTGGTCAGTGCCAGAATCACCACGACCGCCGTCACCCCGGAACCACAGCTGGCTATCACCGGCTGCGACAGATCCACCCCCTGCTGGCTGAAAATCTCACCCAGCTCTTGCGCCGGTTTTAAGCGACCTTCGCTCACCAGTGAGTTCCAGGGTACGTTCAGGCTGCCCGGAATTCTGCCACGCAGCAGGCCAGGGCGCGGCTCGTCCACTTCACCGTGGAAACGATTGGCGGCGCGGGCGTCAACGATCTGCGCGCCACCTTCATGGCTGACCAGCAGAACATCGGTGATGCGCTTAATCTCGCCTTCACCCGGTGCCACTTCAAACTCGCCTTCCGGCAGTTCAACCGCACCGCTGGCCAGCGGCAGCTCTGCCTGCTTCCAGCCTGCCAGGCCTCCGGCGAGAATCGACACCTGAGAGACGCCGAAATAGCGCAGCATCCACCAGGCGCGCGGGGCGGAAAACAGATTGCCCTCATCGTAGACCACCAGATGTTTATCGCTGTTCACGCCCAGCTCACGCATCGCCACGGCGAAGGTTTCACCGCGCGGCATCATATGTGGGTAGGGGCTGGTGTGGTCGGACAGCGCTTCAATATCAAAAAGCGGCGCATCCGGCAGGTGTGCTGCCCGGTACTCAGCGCTGAGGTCGCGGGTTTTCTCCTGGCCTGGCGGCAGCATGCGCGCATCCAGAATCTGCACATTGTCATCATCGAGATGCTCCGCCAGCCAGTCAGCGGAAACAAACAGAGAAAGAGTCGTCATAGCGGCCTCGCAGTCAGTCAAAATATGAAGCTGAGTTTCAGCCATTTCATGCGCTATCACAAGGGTAAATCACTGCATTCAGAGCAGGCGCTCAAATCCGGCAAAATGTTGCTGTCGCAGATAGATATTGCACGGATAAACAATTACTCTTTGACCAGTTTTGTTACACGGAAGGTTCTCACCGATGGATGTGCTCAAGTTTCTGCTCCGCCTGCCTTTTATCCTGGTCAACGCGCTGTGCTGGCTGATCTGCCTGCTGCTGCGTTTACTGGGGCGAATTTTGCGCCCGCTGCTGGGCGAGGTTAACTGGCGCGCTCCCGTCTGGGTTGCCCCGCTGAAAAACGGCTTCCAGCGGCTGGAGCAGGGCGTGAACCGCCATCCTAAAGCCATTACCGCCAGCCTGCTGCTGCTGCTGGCGATGGCTGCTGCGGCCTTCTATGGCTGGCACGAGTGGCAGAACCGGCCAAAACCCATTGAGGTTGCGCCGCTGGCCGTCCAGCATAGCCAGGTCAGCGCCGTCGACCCCTCTGCGGTGGATTACAGCCAGGCAAAACCCGCAGTGCAAACCCTCACGCTGCGCTTTAATCAGTCGGTGGCCCCGGTCACGCGGGTGGGCAAAACCGTCACTGACGGCATAACCCTGAAACCGGCCCTGAAGGGCGGCTGGCAGTGGCAGAATGCCTGGACGCTGACCTTTACCCCAGAGCAGCCGCTGCCACTGGGCGCGGGCTACGATGTCACCCTCAAACCGGAAACCCTGCTGGCGCCCCAGATCCGCATCGATAAAACGGACTACCACTTCAGCACCCCGGTCTTCGACTATCAGGTGGCTTCTACCGAGTATTATCAGGATCCGCAGGACAGCAGCCAGCACAGCGCCATCTTCAATATTAAATTTAACGCGCCTGCCGATGTGCAGAGCGTGGAGAAACAGCTGTCGCTCGGGCTGACCAGTGCCAAAGGTCAATCTGAGCAGCCGCTAAAATTCAGCGTCACCTGGGATGAAAAGAAACTGAACGCCTGGGTGCGCTCTGCGCCGCTGCAGCCGATGGATCATGGCGGCTTCGTTCATCTTAAGGTGAATGGCAGCGTGAAGTCCTCGCACCCCGGCAATGACGCCGGGCGCAAAGCCGAAGCCTGGGTGACGGTGCCGAATCTCTACAGCCTGAGCGTCAGCGATATCAGTGCGATGGTGGTCGATAAAGCGGGCAGCCAGGGCGAGCGCGCGCTGATCCTCTCCTTTAGCGATGCGGTGCGCGACAGCGATATTAATAAAGCGGTTCGGGTCTGGCTGCTGCCGCAGCACGATCCGCGCCATCCTGATGAGCAAGAGACTCACTGGGATCGGCAGCAGGTCGATCAAGCGGTCATCAACCAATCAGCACCGCTGCCGCTCAGCCTGAACGATGCGGAAGAGGGCTATCAGCCGCAGTTCAGCTTTAAATTTGATGCCCCGGCCAGCCGTTGGCTGCTGGTGGAGGTCAATGCCGCCATGACCTCCAGCGGCGGCTATAAAATGCCGGAAAAAGTCTGGCGCGTGGTGCAGGTGCCGGACTATCCGCAGCTGCTGCGCTTCGCCGCCGAGGGATCCCTGCTGTCCGTGAAGGGGGATAAGCGCATCAGCGTGGCCGCGCGCAACGTGCCGGGCCTGCGGGTTGATATCAAACGCGTGATCCCCAGCCAGCTACAGCACATTGTTTCGTTCAAAAGTCGTGAATTCGCTTCGGCCGATTTCAATCGTCTGAACGATGAATACTTTACCGAGCACTTCCGCTACCAGACGGCGGTCAATAATAGTCACCCGGGGGAGGTGAGCTATCAGGGCGTTGATCTGTCGCGCTACCTCTCGACTGACGCCAAATCGCATCGCGGCATTTTCCTGCTGACCTTATCGCAGTGGACACCGGGTCAGAAGGATCAGCAACCTGCAGAAGATGAGTACCAGGAGGAGGACGCTGCCGCAGAGAGTGTGGGTGATTCACGCTTTGTGGTGGTGACCGATCTGGGCATTATTGCCAAGCGCTCGCAGGATAAGACTCGCGATCTGTTCGTGCAGTCGATAGGCAGCGGCGAGCCGGTTGCGGGCGCTCAGGTATCGGTGGTGGCGAAAAACGGTGAGAAGATAATGAGCCGCGTCACCGGCAGTGATGGTCACGTCAGCTTCCCGTCGCTGGAGGTTTACACCAACGAGCGCCAGCCAGTGATGTTCCTGGTGGAAAAAGAGGGGGATGTCTCCTTCCTGCCGACCGGGCGCGACAACGATCGCGGCCTCGATTTCTCCCGCTTTGACGTCTACGGTGATGCCACGCCTGACGATAAGCGCACGCTCAGCAGCTATCTGTTTTCAGACCGCGGCGTTTACCGCCCTGGCGATACCTTTAATATCGGCCTGATTACCCGTGCCGCCGACTGGGCCGTCCCGGTGACGGGGGTGCCCGTGCGGGCAGAAATTCATGACCCACGCGACAAGCTGATGCGCACCGTGCCGTTGACGCTGACGGCGAGCGGCTTCAACGAGCTGAGCTTTACCACGGCAGAAAACGCGCCGACCGGCGAATGGAATATCTACCTCTATCTGCCGGGCAAGGATGAAGACTCTACGCGCCTGCTTGGCAGCACCTCGGTCAACGTCAAAGAGTTCGAGCCGGACCCGCTGAAGGTTAAGCTGACGCTGACGCCAGACCAGCAGCAGGGCTGGGTGAAGCCGGACCAACTGAAGGCCAGTATCGACGTGCAGAATCTGTTTGGTACCCCGGCGCAGAAGCTGCGCGTGGCGTCAAAACTGACTCTGCGCCCGGTCTATCCGGCCTTCGATCGCTATGCCGATTACGCCTTCTATGAAGCGCGATCCGCCAGCGACGGCTATGAGACCGAGCTGGAAGAGAGCACCACCGATGACAAAGGCCAGGCGGCCATCAAGCTCGATCTCAGCGCATGGGGCGAGTCAACTTATCAGCTGCAGCTGCTGTCCGAAGCCTTTGTCGCGGGCAGCGGTCGCTCGGTGGCTGCGACCGCCCGCACGCTGGTCTCGCCATATGATTATTTGATCGGCGCGAAGGCCGATGGCGACCTGGGTTATATCCGTCAGAATGCGCTACGCAACGTTAACCTGATCGCCATTAATCCGGCGCTGGATACCATTGCGCTCAGCGGCCTGAAGCTGCAGCTGCTGCAGCAGAAATATCTGTCGGTGCTGACGCGACAGGAATCCGGCGTGTATAAATACCAGTCGAAGCTGAAAGAGATCCCGGTTTCTGAGGTCGCGCTCGATCTGCCTGCCAGCGGCCATAGCCTGGCGCTGGCGACCGACAAGCCCGGCGATTACGTGCTGGTGGTGCAGGATGCGAAAGGGGCAGTGCTCAACCGCATCGCCTATAGCGTGGCAGGGGAAGCGAACCTGACGCGCTCGCTCGACCGCAATGCCGAGCTGAAAATGAAGCTGGATCGGGCCCAGTATCTGCCAGGTGATGAAATTGAAGTGGCGATCAACGCGCCCTACACCGGCAGCGGGTTAATCACCATAGAGAAAGACCGCGTCTACAGCTGGCAATGGTTCCATACCACCACCACTAACTCAGTGCAGAAGATCCGCATTCCGTCAGAGCTGGAAGGTAACGCCTATATCAACGTGCAGTTTGTGCGTGATATCAACTCCGACGAGATATTTATGAGCCCGCTGAGCTATGGCGTAATGCCGTTCAAAATCAGCAATGCGGCGCGCAAAAACAGCCTTAGCCTGACCAGCCCTGAGTTGCTGAAGCCAGGGCAGAACCTGACCATTGATGTCAAAACCGATGGCCCACAGCAGGTGGCGGTGTTTGCGGTAGATGAAGGGATCCTGCAGGTGGCGCGCTATCGCCTGACCGATCCGCTCGACTACTTCTTCCGCAAGCGCGAACTGAGCGTGGAAAGCTCACAGATCCTCGACCTGATCCTGCCGGAGTTTAGCAAACTGATGTCGCTGACCTCGGCACCGGGCGGTGACGGGGCAGAAGGGATGGATCTCCACCTCAATCCGTTCAAGCGCAAGCGTGACAAACCGGTGGCTTACTGGTCCGGCATCACCGAAGTCAACGGCATCAGGCAGTTTACTTATCCGCTGCCGGACTACTTCAATGGCAAAATCCGCGTGATGGCGATTTCGGTCACGGCGGATAAAATCGGTAAAGCGCAGACCGCCACTACCGTGCGTGATGACTTTATCCTGACGCCGAACGTGCCGTCGATGGTGGCGCCGGGCGATGAGTTTGACGTCAGCGTTGGGGTGAGCAACAACCTCAGCGGCCAGAGTGCAGAGCCGCTGCCGATTGCGGTGCAGCTTACGCCACCGCCGCAGCTGGAAGTGGTCGGCAGCGCGCAGCAGTCGCTGAGCCTGGCCGCCAAACATGAAGGCATGGTGAGTTTCCGCCTGCGGGCCAAAGCCGAACTGGGCGATGCACCGCTGCAGTTCAGCGCCAGCTTCGGCGACAAAACCAGCCGGCGCACCATCAGCACCTCGGTACGCCCGGCGATGCCGTTCCGCGTCCAGACGGTGATGGGGCGCATGAACGGTAGCAGCCAGCAGGTCGACAACCTGCGCCAGATGTTTGGCGCTTACGCTCAGCGTCAGGCCGCAGTGTCGAACTCGCCGCTGGTGCTGACCCGTGGATTAGCCAGCTATCTGGCTGACTACCCGTACTACTGCTCCGAACAGATTGTCAGCCAGTCGATCCCGCTGCTGTTGCAGAGTGAGCACCCGGAACTGCGCGGCGCGCTGGATGCAGATAAAGTGCGTCAGCAGCTGAAGGGCATTCTCGACGTGCTGCGCTCGCGCCAGAACGCTGACGGCGGAATTGGCCTGTGGGTGGCTTCACCGCAGGTTGACCCGTTTGTTACTCCTTACGTGGTGCAGTATCTGCTGGAAGCACGCGCCGCAGGCTACCCGCTGCCCAGCGGGATGTTGGAGGAGGCTAACGTGGCGCTGCGCACCCTGGCGGCCAGCGGTTATGAAGATCTCTATCACCTGCGTCTGCGTGCCTGGGCGGTCTATCTGCTGACGCGCCAGGGTGAAATCACGACCAGCGCGCTGGCTTCAGTACAGGAGACGCTGCAAAAGCGCTTCCCGCAGAGCTGGAGTTCCGATCTCAGCGCGCTCTACCTGGCCTCGTCGTGGAAGTTACTGAAAGCCGATGATGAAGCCAACCGCCTGCTGCAACCGACCTGGCAGGCGCTGAGCAAATCCTGGGATAACAGCTGGTGGAGCAATAACTATTACGATCCGCTGGTGACGGACGCCACGCGGCTGTATCTGATTACCCGCCACTTCCCGGAGAGAGTCTCCGCCGTGCCGCCGCAGGTACTGGAGAATATGGTGCAGGCGCTGCGTGAACAGCGCTACACCACCTTCTCCGCCGGGATGAGCATTCTGGCGCTGGAGAGCTACTCCGCACAGGTGGCGCAGCAGAACGATCCGGCCGCGCTGAGCATTAGCCAGCAGGAACGCGGCAGCAAAGTGCCGCAGCTCATCTCCACGCTGCAGGGCCGCTTCGCGCAGGGGCAGTTCACTGCGGCTGCCAGCGCCGTGCAGTTCAGTAATCAGGGCGATGCACCTGCCTGGTATGTGGTCACTCAGGCAGGGTACGATCGGGCTGCACCGCAGCAGGCGGTGGCGAAAGGGCTGGAGATTAGCCGGGATTATACCGATGCCGCAGGCAAAGAGGTCAGCAAGGTGACGCTGGGGCAGACGATTAACGTGCGCCTCAAGATCCGCGCCAATGCAAACCAGGCGCTGAGCAACCTGGCGATAGTCGACCTGCTGCCGGGCGGTTTTGAGGTGGTGCAGCAAACGCTACCCGCGCCGGAAAACGACGCTGAAGAGCCGTCGGGCGAAACCTCTTCCGCCTGGCAGTCTCCGCTGGCGGCCAATGGCTCCACCTGGTCGCCGGACTACAGCGATATTCGCGAAGATCGGGTCATTATTTACGGTAGCGCGACGAAAGATCTGCAGGAGTTTGTCTACCAGATCAAAGCCACCAACACCGGCAGCTTCACCATCCCGCCAGCCTATGGTGAAGCGATGTACGATCGCGATATTCAGGCGATGTCGGCGGCGCAGGGGAAAATCGAGGTGGTGGCGGCTGAAGCACCGTCTGCAGCGTCACGATGAAACGCCTGCTGCAAAATCTGGCAGTAGCGCTGGGGCTGCTGGCGCTGCTGCTAATCGGTTTTCGTCTGTGGCCTCACCCGCCGCTCTCGCAGGGCATCCCACTCTCTACCGCCTGGTATGACCGCCACGGTACGCTGCTGCGCCTCTCGCTTGCCAGCGACGACCGCTATCGACAGTGGACGCCGCTGGAGCAGGTTTCTCCGCTGGCGGTGCGTGGGCTGCTGCTGCATGAGGACCGCTGGTTCTGGTACAACCCCGGTTTTAATCCCCTCAGTCTGGTGCGCGGTTTCTGGCGCAGCTATGTGGCGGGTGGGCGGCTTCAGGGCGGCTCCACCATCACCATGCAGCTGGCGCGCATGCACTGGCAGCTGAATACCCGTTCGCCCGGCGGCAAGCTGATGCAGGTGCTGCGCGCCGTGCAGCTCGAGCTGAGCTACTCCAAACACGATATTCTCGAAGCGTATCTCAACGCCGCGCCCTATGGCCGCAACATCGAAAGCATCGGCGCCGCCAGCCTGATCTATTTTGCTAAACCGCCGTCTCAGCTGACGCTGGCCGAAGCCCTGACTCTTGCGGTACTGCCGCAGTCGCCGAGCCTGCGCATGAATCCGCGCAGTGACGAAGCCAGCCCGCCGTTGATGCAGGCCCGAAACCGCCTGTTTCAGCGCTGGCAGCAGCATTATGCAACGGATGCCAGCCAGCGAGCGCTGTTCAGCCTGCCGCTGGCGCTGCGCCAGCCGCAGGATTTGCCGTTTATCGCGCCGCATTTTATTGAGCAGCTGCAAAATGGAGAACGTCAGCCGCGCGTTGACACCACGCTTGATGCCGGGCTGCAGCGGCTGGTGGAGCAGCAGGTGCGGGCGTTTATCCGGCGCAATCAGAGTCGCGGCATTCATAACAGCGCCGTACTGCTGGTGGATACGCGCGACATGGGCGTACGCGCGCTGGTCGGCTCGGCGGATTATTACAACCGGCAGATTCAGGGGCAGGTTAACGGCACCACCGCCAAACGTTCACCGGGCTCAGCACTCAAGCCGTTTATCTACGCGCTGGGCATGGAGCAGGGCGTACTGCACCCGATGACGGTGCTGAAGGACGTGCCTTCATCATTTGGCAGCTATGCGCCGGAAAATTTTGACCGCCGCTTTCTCGGCCCGGTTACCGCCACCGATGCACTGAACTTCAGCCGCAATATTCCGGCGGTGGCTATTGCCTCGCAGCTGCGCCAGCCCGGCTTCTATCAGTTCCTGCAGCTGGCCGGCGTCAGCAATATGGCGAGTGAAAAACATTATGGTCTTTCGCTGGTGCTCGGCGGCGGGGAAGTGACGGCGCAGGAGCTGGCTAAGCTGTACGCCATGCTGGCAAACCGTGGCGAACTGCGCGACCTGCGCATGCGCGAGCAGGCACCTGTGCCGCCGGCCTTTCGCCTGCTGAGTGAGGAGGCCAGCTTTATGACGCTGGACATTCTGCGCCAGCATCGTCGCCCGGGTGACACTCTGGCGCAGCGGCCCGCGTCACTGCCGGTGTACTGGAAGACCGGCACCTCCTGGGGATTCCGCGATGCGTGGAGCGTCGGGATTTTCGGTCCGTACGTGCTGGTGGTGTGGCAGGGTAACTTTGCCGGGCAGGGCAATGAGGCCTTTGTCGGGGTGGAAGCGGCCGCACCGCTGTTTTTCAATATCATCGACAGCGTGGTGGCGAGCTACCCCCAGCTGAAAGAACCGCAGCACCGTTTCCCGCCGCAGCTGAAAAGGGTGGAGATCTGTCTGCCGAGCGGCAACCTGCCAACGCAGTGGTGTCAGCAGCGCGGGCGCAGCTGGTTTATTCCCGGCAAATCGCCGATCAAAGTCGACACGGTTTACCGCCCGCTGCGCATCGATAACCACAGCGGTGAGGTGGCCTGTGCGCCGTGGGACCCGCAGCAGACGCACGTTGAGGTGTTTGAGTTCTGGCCCTCTGACCTGGCGAACGTTTTCGCGCTGGCAGGGTTACCGAAACGCCAGCCGCCCGCTACGCAGTGCCAGCAGGGCGCCGTGGGGGGAGACGCGCCGCGCATCACCTCGCCGCAGAAAAACATCACCTATACGCTGCGCCAGTCGCAGCAGGGGCGTGACAAACTCAGCTTTAGCGCGGTGACGGATGCCGACAGCAGCAGCGTCTACTGGTTTATCGACGATATCTTCCTCGGCAGCAGTGCCAGTAAAGTGCCGCTCGACTGGCGGCCAACAAGGCCGGGTAAATACAGAGTCCGTGCGGTGGACGATCGCGGGCGTGCCGACAGCCGTCTGATTCATGTCGAATTAATTCGTTAATTTCAGACAGAACCCTGGCCGCAGTGATGGTCATCATTCGCCGCGCTGCGTAAAATAGCGCCAGCTGGGGCAAATTTCCCGCGATGGTGGTCGAGTTTTTCAATAAATTATTGAATCTTCGATAGGCATCCATCGCGATGCCCCCTATAATCTGCGGCCATTTTCCCGGCCGGGAACACCGTTTTCGCGGCTACATTCGAAAGATAAGACAGGGGTCAACATGACTATTGAGCGTACATTCTCCATCGTAAAACCTAACGCTGTGGCAAAAAACGTGATCGGCGCAATCTTCAACCGTTTTGAAAGCGCTGGCTTCAAAATCGTTGGCAGCAAAATGCTGCACCTGAGCAAAGAGCAGGCTGAAGGTTTCTACGCTGAGCACCAGGGTAAGCCATTCTTCGATGGTCTGGTTGAATTCATGACCTCAGGTCCGGTAGTGGTTTCTGTGCTGGAAGGCGAAAATGCCGTACAGCGTCACCGTGACCTGATGGGCGCAACTAACCCAGCTAACGCGCTGGCTGGCACCCTGCGTGCAGACTACGCGGACAGCTTCACCGAGAACGCGACCCACGGTTCAGATTCTGCTGAATCTGCTGCTCGTGAAATCGCTTACTTCTTCGGCGAAAACGAAGTGTGCCCGCGCACCCGTTAATTCGGCTGCCTGGCCTGCAGCAGGGTTTACAAATTAATTCGCTATAGTGCTTTAACCCTGTGAAGGTCATGAGTACAATAATGCGCCCCGGGAGTTCGCTCTCCGGGGCGCTTCTATTTTATTCACTTCAAACCCAGCGCCATAACGTGTAACAACGAGGCCAGAGAATATTATGTCCGAACTTATTGTGACTCCGTCGTCCGCTTCACCTGCCGTCGTAACGCCAAAAAAAGAGAAAATTAACCTGCTCGATCTCAATCGTCAGCAGATGCGTGAGTTTTTTGCCAGCATGGGTGAAAAGCCGTTTCGTGCCGATCAGGTGATGAAGTGGATCTACCACTACTGCTGTGATGACTTCGACGAGATGACCGACATCAACAAGGTCTTCCGTAACAGGCTGAAGGAAGTTGCGGAAATCCGCGCGCCGGAAGTGGCTGAAGAGCAGCGTTCCTCCGATGGCACCATCAAGTGGGCTATCCAGGTCGGCGGCCAGCAGGTCGAAACTGTCTATATTCCAGAAAAAGATCGCGCCACCCTGTGTGTCTCTTCCCAGGTGGGCTGTGCGCTGGAGTGCAAATTCTGTTCCACCGCGCAGCAGGGCTTTAACCGCAACCTGCGCGTGTCGGAAATCATCGGTCAGGTGTGGCGCGCGGCGAAAATTATCGGCGCGGCCAAAGTCACCGGCCAGCGCCCGATCACCAACGTGGTGATGATGGGGATGGGCGAGCCGCTGCTGAACCTGAATAACGTGGTTCCGGCGATGGAAATCATGCTGGACGACTTCGGCTTTGGCCTGTCGAAACGCCGCGTAACCCTGTCCACCTCCGGTGTGGTTCCGGCGCTGGATAAACTTGGCGATATGATTGACGTGGCGCTGGCGATTTCACTGCACGCGCCAAATGACACAATTCGTGACGAAATTGTGCCAATCAACAAAAAGTACAATATTGAGACCTTCCTGGCCGCGGTCAGCCGCTACATCGGCAAGTCAAATGCCAACCAGGGGCGTGTGACCATTGAGTACGTGATGCTCGACCACATCAATGACAGCACGGATAACGCCCATGAACTGGCCGCGCTGCTGAAAAATACACCCTGTAAGATCAACCTGATCCCATGGAACCCCTTCCCAAGCGCACCCTATGGTCGTAGTTCGAACAGTCGCATCGATCGCTTCTCTAAAGTGTTGATGGATTACGGTTTTACTACTATTGTGCGTAAGACCCGCGGCGATGATATCGATGCCGCCTGCGGCCAGCTGGCCGGGGAAGTGATCGACCGCACCAAGCGCACGCTGAAAAAGAAAATGGCCGGTGAAGCCATCTCTGTGAAGGCGATCTGAAACCCGGTGTTTTCCTGCCCTGCAGCGTGTTGACTCTGTAAACATTGGCGTAGCATAAGCCGCGAATGGATACCGGGAGAAACAGGGATGCGGGCAGGTTTAATCGTTGGTTTAGCGCTGTCGCTGCTGGTGGGGTGCCAAACTTCACCGCAGCGTAAAGCACTGGTAGAGACGCGCATACAGCTAGGCCTGGCCTATCTGCTGCGGGGTGATAACCAAGCGGCTCGCCGCAATTTGCAGCGGGCGCTGGCATTGGCGCCAAAAGATTACCGAACCCAGCTGGCAATGGCGCGTTATCAGCAGCAGATGGGGGAGCAGAGCCAGGCGCAGCAGCATTATCGCCGCGCGCTGAAACTTGCACCGCAAAACGGCTATGTGCTTAATAATTACGGTGCGTTTCTCTGCGGTTTAGGGCAGTATGATGCGGCACAACGGCAGTTCAGCAGGGCCATTGCAGATTCAGCAGACGGACTTCGTGCCGATACGCTGGAAAACTCGGGCTACTGTTTTTTGAATGCCGGGCAGCAAGAGAAAGCGCGTTATGCGCTGGCGGATGCGGTGCAGACCGATCCTGCTAAGGGAATGCCTATGCTGGCAGAAGCCGAAAGGCGATTTGGAAAGGGGAGATGCTCAGACTCGCGCCTCCTGTTAGATGTTTATCAACACAACTTTCCTGTTTCTGCGGAAAGTCTGTGGTTAGAGATTCGCTTCGCCGCGCAGGCCAACCAGCCCGATGATGTACAGCGTTATGGGGCGCAACTTGCGCGAATTTTTCCACAATCGATACAGCACCAGCATTTTTTAGCTAATGAATACTGAAGCCACTGAAGACAAATCCAACGTAAATTCAACAGGCGAGCGCCTGCGCAGCGCCCGTGAACAGATGGGCCTGACTCAGCAGAACGTTGCTGAGCGCCTCTGCCTGAAACTTTCCACCGTCCGCGATATTGAAGAGGACAAGTCGCCTGCCAATCTGGCATCGACCTTCCTGCGTGGTTATATCCGTTCTTACGCACGCCTGGTTCGCGTGCCGGAAGAAGAACTGCTGCCGATGATGGCTAAACAAGCCCCGGTCAGAGCCGCAAAAGTTGAACCGATGCAAAGTTTCTCCCTCGGCAAACGCCGCAAAAAGCGTGATGGCTGGTTGATGATCTTCACCTGGCTGGTGCTGTTTGTGGTGGTGGGCCTGACGGGCGCCTGGTGGTGGCAGAATCATAAAGCCGCTCAGGACGATCTGGTCTCGATGGCCGATCAGAATGCGCCTGCGGAAGGGGAGAGCGGCAACGGGCAGTCTATTCCGTTGACTGACGGTAATGCCAGCAGCAGTGCGGATACCAGCGGCCAGTCGGTGCCGATGGATATGGCACCAAGCCAGGCTCCGGCGGATACCAGTAGCGCGCCTGCTGCTACCCCGGCCGATAACGCTCCGGCTGCCAGTGCTCAGGCACCGGCAGCAAACACCCAGGCTGCCAACTCGCAGCCTGCGGTGGTATCTCCAGCGCAGGCACCGGTTGATAGCGCTGCCAACGGTCAGCTACCTACCAGCAGCGCCGGCGTCAGCCAGCCTGCTGCCGATCCGAATGCGGTTATCATGAACTTCTCCAGCGATTGCTGGCTGGAAGTGACTGATGCTGCCGGTAAAAAACTGTTCAGCGGCATTCAGCGTAGCGGTGGTAAACTGAGCCTCGCCGGTACGGCTCCTTATCGCCTGAAGATTGGTGCCCCGGCTGCAGTACAGATCGAGTATCAGGGTAAGCCTGTTGATCTGAGTCGTTTTATCCGTACTAACCAGGTTGCTCGCCTGACTTTAGGTGCGCAATAACGCATCTTTTTCTGGTCGCGAGTAATTGTGGAGAAAGAATATGCATAACGAAGCACCCATTACCCGTCGCAAATCTAAACGTATTTACGTCGGCAAGGTGCCTGTGGGCGACGGTGCCCCAATCGCCGTTCAGTCCATGACCAATACCCGAACGACTGACGTCGCTGCTACGGTCGCCCAGATCAAGGCACTTGAGCGCGTTGGCGTTGATATCGTGCGCGTTTCCGTGCCAACCATGGATGCCGCCGAAGCCTTCCGCCTGATCAAACAGCAGGTTAACGTCCCGCTGGTTGCTGATATCCACTTCGACTACCGCATTGCCCTGAAAGTCGCCGAATATGGCGTCGACTGCCTGCGTATTAACCCGGGCAATATCGGCAATGAGGAGCGCATCCGCTCGGTGGTCGACTGCGCCCGCCACTACAACATTCCGATCCGCATCGGGGTGAACGGCGGATCGCTGGAAAAGGATCTGCAGGAAAAATACGGTGAGCCGAATCCGCAAGCGCTGCTGGAATCGGCGATGCGTCATGTGGATATCCTCGACCGCCTGAACTTTGACATGTTCAAAGTCAGCGTGAAAGCTTCCGATGTGTTCCTTGCCGTCGAGTCGTATCGCCTGCTGGCTAAGCAGATCGATCAGCCGCTGCACCTCGGGATCACCGAAGCCGGTGGCGCCCGAGCCGGTGCGGTGAAGTCCGCCATTGGCCTTGGCCTGCTGCTCTCTGAGGGCATTGGTGACACGCTGCGTATCTCGCTGGCGGCGGACCCGGTAGAAGAAGTGAAAGTCGGTTTCGATATCCTGAAATCACTGCGCATCCGTTCCCGCGGCATTAACTTCATCGCCTGCCCAACCTGTTCCCGTCAGGAGTTTGACGTGATCGGCACGGTGAATGCGCTGGAAGAGCGGCTGGAAGATATCATTACGCCGATGGATATTTCGATTATCGGCTGCGTGGTTAACGGCCCGGGTGAAGCCACGGTATCGACCATGGGCGTCACCGGCGGCAACAAGAAGAGCGGTTTCTACGAAGATGGCGTGCGTCTGCGCGAGCGTCTCGACAACGACAATATGATTGACCAGCTGGAAGCGCGCATTCGTGCTAAAGCCACCATGCTGGATGAATCGCGCCGGATCACCATCCAGCAGGTCGAAAAATAATCTGTAGGGGGCGACCTGCTGTGCCGGTCGTCCCTTGCTGCATGAAATTGATGAGAGAAATCAGTGGCGAAGAATATCCAGGCCATCCGTGGCATGAACGACTATTTACCGGCTGACACCGTGGTGTGGCAGCGTATTGAACAGATCCTTAAGCAGGTTCTGGGCAGCTACGGCTTTAGCGAAATCCGCTTGCCGATTGTAGAGCAGACCCCGTTATTCAAGCGCGCTATCGGTGAAGTGACCGACGTGGTTGAAAAAGAGATGTATACCTTTGACGACCGCAACGGCGAAAGCCTGACGCTGCGCCCGGAAGGGACCGCAGGCTGCGTGCGCGCCGGCATTGAACACGGTCTGCTGTACAATCAGGAACAGCGTCTGTGGTACATCGGCCCGATGTTCCGCTACGAGCGCCCGCAGAAAGGCCGCTACCGCCAGTTCCACCAGATTGGTGCCGAAGTGTTTGGCCTGCAAGGCCCGGACATTGACGCTGAGCTGATCATGATGACTGCCCGCTGGTGGAAAGCGCTGGGCATCTCTGAGCATGTGCGCCTGGAGCTGAACTCTATCGGCTCGCTGGAAGCCCGCGCCAACTATCGCGATGCGCTGGTGGCCTTCCTGGAGCAGCACGTGGACGTGCTGGACGAAGACTGCAAGCGCCGCATGTACAGCAATCCGCTGCGCGTGCTGGACAGCAAAAACCCGGACGTGCAGGCGCTGCTGAACGATGCGCCAACGCTGGGCGATTATCTGGATGACGAGTCGCGCGAGCATTTCACCGGGCTATGCAGCCTGCTGGATGCGGCGGGCATTGCTTACAGCGTGAACCAGCGCCTGGTGCGCGGCCTCGATTACTACAACCGCACCGTGTTTGAGTGGGTGACCAGCAGCCTGGGCGCCCAGGGCACGGTCTGTGCCGGTGGCCGCTACGATGGTCTGGTAGAACAGCTGGGTGGTCGTGCCACGCCGGCCGTGGGCTTTGCCATGGGGCTGGAGCGCCTGGTTCTGCTGGTACAGGCAGTTAACCCGGAATTTGAACCGACGCGCATTGTTGATGTCTATGTTATCGCTTCAGGTCAGGGCGTACAGAGTGCGGCGATGCTGCTGGCTGAACAGCTGCGTGACGCGCTGCCAGAGCTGAAGCTGATGACGAACTTCGGCGGTGGTAACTTCAAGAAGCAGTTTGCCCGTGCAGATAAGTGGGGAGCCCGCATCGCACTGGTACTCGGCGAGGACGAAGTGGCTAACGGCCTGCTGGTCATTAAAGATTTACGTAACGGCGAGCAGCAGACGCTGGCGCAGTGTGATGCTGCATCTACGCTGGCCTCGATGTTACAGCGCTAAGCCCTGACGGCACGATTTAAAGGAGTAGGATTGCGTGGAAGTATATAGCAACGAAAACGAGCAGGTAGATGCGCTGAAGAACTTCTTCGCACAGAACGGCAAAGCGCTGGTAGTTGGCGTGGTGCTGGGCGTGGGCGCATTGGTCGGCTGGCGTTACTGGAGCAGCCATCAGGACAGCGGTTCACGTGAAACCTCTGCGGCCTATCAGCAGGTGACCTCGGCACTGGATGCCAGCAAACCCGCCACGCTGGATGCCGCAGCGAAATTCGCCAGCGATAACAGCAATACTTACGGCGCGCTGGCTTCTCTCGACCTGGCGAAACGCTATGTTGATGCTAACCAGCTGGACAAAGCCGCAGCCCAGCTGCAGAGCGGTCTGAAAGATACCAAAGACGCCAATCTGCAGGCGGTACTGAATCTGCGCCTGGCGCGCATTCAGCTGCAGCAAAAGCAGCCGGATGAGGTGCTGAAAACGCTGGAAAGCGTGAAAGGCGACGGCTGGACAGCGATCGTGGCTGACGTGCGCGGTGAAGCGCTGCTCAGCAAAGGCGACGCGAAGGGTGCACGCGATGCGTGGACTAAAGGCATTGATTCTGACGCCTCTTCGACGCTGAAAGAGATGCTGCAAATGAAAGTGAATAATCTGCCGGGCTAAAAAGCTCTAATATTTGGCCTTCAAGGCACAAGAGGGATTTCATGGAATTGCGTAAGTTACTTCTGCCGGGACTGATGTCAGTCACCTTACTTAGCGGATGTTCATGGTTTAGCGGTGAAGAAGACGTGGTTAAAATGTCGCCACTGCCAACCGTACAGAATCAGTTCGAGCCAGAGAAAGTCTGGAGCACCTCGGTGGGCAACGGAGTTGGAGATTTCTACTCTAACCTGCACCCGGCCTGGGCGGAAAATACCGTGTATGCGGCTGACCGTCATGGCATCGTCAAGGCGCTGAACTCCGGCGACGGCAAAGAACAGTGGAAAGTGGACCTGGCAGAAAAAACCGGTTTCTTCTCCAGCAATATCCCGGCGCTGCTCTCTGGCGGCCTGACCGTTGATGCCGGCCACGTCTACGTGGGCAGCGAGCGCGGGCAGGTTTATGCCCTGAACACCAGCGATGGCTCCGTTGCGTGGCAGACCAAAGCGGCCGGTGAAGTGTTATCCCGCCCGGTGGTCAGCGACGGCCTGGTGCTGGTTCACACCAGCAACGGCATGTTGCAGGGGCTTGATCAAACCAGCGGCAGCGTAAAATGGACCGTTAACCTCGACGTGCCGGCCCTGAGCCTGCGCGGTGAGTCTGCGCCATCGACCGCATTCGGCGCCGCCGTAGTGGGCGGTGATAACGGCCGCGTGAGCGCCGTGATCCTCAACCAGGGCCAGATTATCTGGCAGCAGCGTATTTCCCAGCCAAGCGGCGCGACGGAAATCGACCGCCTGGCGGATGTCGACACGACCCCGGTAATCGTCAATGGCGTGGTGTATGCACTGGCCTACAACGGTAACCTGACGGCGCTGGACCTGCGCTCCGGCCAGATCATGTGGAAGCGTGAAATCGGCTCGGTCCACGATATGATCGTTGACGGTGGCCGCATCTATCTGGTGGATCAGGATGACCGCGTGATTGCCCTGAACACCGACGGTGGCGTAACCCTCTGGCGCCAGAGCGATCTGCTGCACCGTAACCTGACCTCCCCGGTGCTGTACAACGGCTACCTGGTGGTGGGTGATGCGGAAGGTTACCTGCACTGGCTTAACACCGACGATGGCCGCTTTGTGGCGCAGCAGAAACTGGACAGCTCCGGCTTCCAGACTGAGCCGGTGGTGGCCAGCGACAAGCTGCTGATCCAGTCCAAAGACGGTGAGGTTTACGCGATTACGCGTTAATCAGCTGCGATCGGCTACCCGTAGTCAGGGTAAAACGGCTCCTTGATCACAAGGGGCCGTTTTGTTTTATCCAAGGCGTGTTATTCTAGGCGCCATCGGCCTGAGTAGAGCGGCAGTTTATCTGCCTGCAGCGCGAATAAAATCGCAGCCAGGCGCTTATTTTTTAGTTATGAGGCTTCACTATGGTACCTGTGGTCGCGCTTGTCGGGCGTCCCAATGTGGGAAAATCCACCCTGTTTAACCGTTTAACGCGCACGCGAGATGCGCTGGTGGCGGATTTTCCTGGGCTTACTCGAGACCGCAAATATGGTCGCGCAGAAATTGAAGGGCGTGAGTTTATTTGTATCGATACCGGCGGTATCGACGGTAACGAAGAGGGCGTGGAAACACGCATGGCGGAACAGTCGCTGCTGGCGATTGAAGAAGCCGACGTGGTTCTGTTTATGGTCGATGCGCGTGCCGGGCTGATGCCTGCTGACACCGCCATCGCCAAGCACCTGCGCTCACGCGACAAGCCAACCTTTATCGTGGCGAACAAAACCGATGGTCTGGACGCGGACTCCGCCGTCACCGACTTTTGGTCGCTCGGCCTGGGTGAAATCCACGCGATTGCCGCGTCTCACGGGCGCGGCGTCACCAGCCTGCTGGAGCTGGTGCTGCTGCCGTGGATGGACGAAGTTGCGCCCGAAGCGGAGCTGACCGAAGAACAAGAGAACGAAGCCTACTGGGCGGAGTTTGCGGCGAAAGAAGCCAAAGCTAACGGCGAAGCGCCGGAAAATGAAGAAGATGATTTTAACCCGCTGGATCTGCCGATCAAGCTGGCTATCGTCGGGCGTCCAAACGTCGGTAAGTCAACGCTAACTAACCGTATTCTCGGTGAAGAACGCGTGGTGGTTTACGACATGCCGGGCACCACCCGCGACAGTATCTATATTCCAATGGAGCGTGACGGGCGTGAATATGTCCTGATCGATACTGCCGGGGTGCGTAAGCGCGGGAAAATTACCGAAACCGTGGAAAAATTCTCGGTCATCAAAACCCTGAAAGCGATTGAAGATGCCAACGTCGTGCTACTGGTGATTGATGCTCATGAGGGGATTTCCGATCAGGATCTCTCGCTGCTCGGCTTTATCCTGAATAGTGGGCGCTCACTGGTTATCGTGGTTAACAAGTGGGATGGCCTGTCACAGGAGATCCGTGACGAAGTGAAAGAGCAGCTGGACTACCGTCTGGGCTTTATCGACTTCGCACGCATTCACTTTATCTCCGCCCTGCACGGCAGCGGCGTCGGTAACCTGTTTGAATCGGTGACCGAAGCCTACGACTGTTCAACCCGCCGCGTGAACACCTCCATGCTGACGCGCATCATGAACATGGCGGCCGACGACCATCAGCCACCTATGGTGCGCAGCCGCCGCGTGAAGCTGAAGTATGCCCACGCCGGGGGCTATAACCCGCCGATTGTGGTGATCCACGGTAACCAGGTGAAAGACCTGCCGGATTCCTACAAGCGCTATCTGATGAACTATTTCCGCCGCTCGCTGGAAATTATGGGTACGCCAATCCGTATTCAGTTCAAAGAGGGTGATAACCCGTACGAAGGCAAGCGCAACCTGCTGACGCCAAACCAGCAGCGTAAACGTCAACGCTTAATGAGCCATCTCAAAAAGAACAAACGTTGATCCGCAAGGGGGTCTGAGGGCCTCGCCAGCGTGTAAAGTAGGGGTTGACCGCTTTTGGGGTCAACCCTTTGTTTTTGGTGCCGCGCTGAAGTAAAGGAGATGCCGATGTCACTTTCTTGCCCCGTTTGTCAGCACCCACTCACCGTCATGGCCGGGCAGTTTCACTGCGACCGCTGCCAGCGCGCCATCCCTGCTATTGCCTGCTGCCCCGACTGCCAGAAACCGTTACAGGTCCTTAAAGCCTGCGGCGCGGTCGACTATTTCTGCCAGCACGGTCACGGGCTGATCTCAAAGCAACGGCTGCTGCTGCTGCCCGCTGACACTCCGTAAACCCCGGCAACTATCACCTTTATCATTCTGTGCGAATTTCGGTCTATAGTTATCAAAGTTAGACGGCTTGTTAATTTTCTGTTTATTACATTATGAACCTGGTGGTACAATCCTGCCGTTTGTTACGGGTGCTCAGCCACGCCTGCCGTGAGTTACGAGCGTCAGCAACAAACGCAGGACGGGCCATCCCGTGAAACATGTTAATAAAAATAAGACGTTGAACATTGCTACGCCTTATTCTCCAGGAGTATTTCTGCTATGCCTCAATCAACTGCCGGGTCATCTAAATGGCTGGGCTTGTGGTGCTTCTTGCTGGGCTTAATCCTGCTGGCAACGGGCCTCTACTTTGTCATTGGTGGTGGGAAATTAGCCTCACTCGGTGGTAGCTGGTATTTCGTTATTGCCGGCATCCTCATCGTGATTTCCGCCGTTCAGTTCTTCCGCCGCAAATCTTCTGCGGTACTGATTTTTGCGCTGGTATTTATCGGTACCCTGATCTGGGCAGTGCAGGATGCCGGTCTCGACTTCTGGCAGCTGGTTTCGCGCCTGATGTTCCCGGCTGGCATGTTCCTGCTGGCGCTGGTCACCTTCCCGGCACTGCGCAAGCGTGAGGGTAAAGCACCCGCGGCGAAAGTGGCCTATGGCCTGAGCGTGGTGATGGTGGTTGGCCTGCTGGCAACAGTGTATGGCATGTTCCAGCCGCATCCGACCGTGGCAGCAAACGGTCAGGAGCTGCCGCTGGTTCCGGTGGATAAATCCGCCGAGCAGAAAAACTGGGATAACTACGGCAACACCCCGGGCGGCAGCCGCTTTGTGGCGCTGGACCAGATCACCCGTGATAACGTGAAAGATCTGAAAGTGGCCTGGACTTTCCACACTGGCGATACGCCACTCAGCCCGGATGGTAACGGCGCAGAAGACCAGCAGACACCTCTGCAGGTCGGCAACACCGTATTCCTCTGTACTCCGCATAACAACGTGATTGCAGTGGAAGCCGACAGCGGCAAGCAGATCTGGAAAGCGGACATCAATGCGAAATCCTCGGTCTGGATGCGCTGCCGTGGCCTGGCTTACTTTGATGCTACCCAGCCACTGACGCAGCCTAAAGTACCGGGATCTGTTCCTCCGGCGGCAATCGACCTGCCTGCCGGTGCGGCCTGTCAGCGCCGTATTCTGATGAACACCATCGACAGCCGTCTGATTGCCTTAGACGCTGATACCGGTAAGTTCTGTGCAGACTTCGGTAACAACGGCAGCGTTAACCTGCTGGAAGGTATGGGCGAAGCCAAAGATCCGAGCTATGTACTGACGTCGGCACCGACGCTGGCCGGCACCACCGTTGTGGTCGGTGGCCGCGTGGCGGACAACGTTAGCACCGATATGCCTGGCGGCGTGATGCGTGGCTTTGACGTCATCACCGGTAAAATGCGCTGGGCGTTCGACCCAGGCAAAGACGACCCGAATGCGATCCTGATGCCGGGCGAGCACTTCACGCGCAGCACGCCTAACTCCTGGGCACCCATGTCTTACGATCCCGATATGAACACCGTGTTCATTCCGATGGGCAGCTCGTCTGTTGACCTGTGGGGCGTCAATCGCACCAAGCTGGATCACAAATACGGTGCCTCCGTACTGGCCGTGGACGCCACTACCGGTAAAGAGAAGTGGGTTTATCAGACCGTGCATAACGATCTGTGGGACTTCGACCTGCCGATGCAGCCAAGCCTGATCAACTTCCCGCATAAAGATGGCAGCACCACGCCAGCGGTGGTCATTGGCACCAAGTCTGGTCAGATCTACGTGCTGGATCGTCAAACCGGCAAGCCGCTGACTGACGTGGTTGAACAGCCGGTTCCGCAGGCTAACATCCCGAACGAGCAGTATGCTAAAACCCAGCCGCGCTCAGTAGGCATGCCGCAAATCGGCAACGAAACGCTGACCGAGTCGGATATGTGGGGCGCCACGCCGTTTGATCAGCTGGCCTGCCGTATCAGCTTCAAATCCATGCGTTATTCCGGACTCTACACGCCGCCGGGTACCGATAAGTCACTCAGCTTCCCTGGCTCTCTGGGCGGGATGAACTGGGGCAGCCTGTCGACCGACCCGAACAACAACCTGATCTTCGTCAACGATATGCGCCTGGGCCTCTGGCAGCAGATGGTGCCAGCAGCGCCAGCGAAAGATGGTGCGGTCAGTAACGGTGGCGAAGCCGTGAATACCGGCATGGGCCTGGTGCCGATGAAAGGCACGCCGTACGCGGTGAATAAAAACCGCTTTATGTCGCCGCTGGGCATTCCTTGCCAGAAGCCGCCGTTCGGTACGCTGTCGGCGATCGACATGAAGACGCAGAAAATCGTCTGGCAGGTGCCAGTCGGTACCGTGCAGGATACCGGTCCATTTGGTATCAAAATGCGTGCGCCAATGCCGGTTGGTATGCCAACTCTGGGCGGCACGCTGGCAACCCAGGGTGGCCTGGTGTTCATCGCAGGCACTCAGGATTACTACCTGCGCGCCTTCGATACCTCTACCGGTAAAGAAGTGTGGAAAGCCCGTCTGCCAGTGGGCAGCCAGGGTGGCCCAATCAGCTACAAATCACCGAAAACCGGTAAGCAGTACATACTGATCTCCGCAGGCGGCGCACGTCAGTCGCCGGACCGTGGTGATTACGTGATCGCTTACGCACTGGACAACTAACGGCAGCGGCCTGGCCGCTCAACTGATGTCACGCATACCCCTTCAGCGATGAAGGGGTATTTTTTTGCCTGTTAGCCATCGCGCCACAGCGATTCCAGCTCCGGCGGCGCTAGCTGTTCGGGGATCAGTATCACGATAGCGCCTGCGGACTGCTGCGTGCTATAGCTAATCTGAATACGAAAATAGCGCTGGTCGCCGCGCCCCAGCGCGGCCTGGTGGTCTTCCGGTTCGCCCAGCGGAAGCGCCTGGCGCATCACCTCGCACACCCGCTCTTTCTGCGCTGCCGCCAGCTGCGACAGCGCAAAACGGCGTGGCTCAGCCAGCTTAGGTATCAGGGCAAAGCCCCCTTCACGCGCCACATCGATAATCGCGTCATCGCTTAATTCTGGCTGTTTCATGTCAGCACACCCACCTGTTTCCAGGCCTCCTCAATCGCCGCCGCCGTGGCCTGGTTAAAGCGTTTCTCGCCGTGGCGAATAGTGAACTGCGCGAAGGTTTTGAAATCGGCATTCTGCGGCAGCGTTTTATCGCAGACCGTATCGTACCAGGCATAGCCCGCCAGCTCCCACGCGAAGCCGCCCAGCGCCACGGCGGCCAGGTAGAAGGCGCGGTTGGGGATGCCGGAATTAAGGTGCACGCCGCCGTTATCGTCACGCGTCTGAATGTAATCGCGCATATGGCCGGGCTGGGGATCTTTACCCAGCAGCGGATCGTCGTAGGCGGTGCCCGGCTCGGACATCGAGCGCAGGCCGCGCCCCTTGATCCCCTCCGCCAGCAGCCCCTCGCCAATCAGCCAGTTGGCCTGGTCGGCACTCTGCTGCAGGTGATACTGCTTGACCAGCACGCCGAACACATCGGACAGCGACTCGTTGAGCGCCCCGGCCTGTTCGAAATAGATCAGCCCGGCCTCGGTTTCCGTCACGCCGTGCGCCAGCTCGTGGCCCACCACATCGAGTGCGATGGTAAAGCGATTAAAGATTTCGCCATCGCCGTCACCAAACACCATCTGCTGCCCGTTCCAGAAGGCATTCTGGTAATCCTTACCGTAATGGACCGTGCCAAGCAGCGTCAGGCCCTTGTTATCCAGGGAGTTGCGCTGGTAGGCGTGCCAGAAAAAATCATAGGTAATACCGAGGTAGTCCCAGGCTTCGTTCACCGCCACATCGCCAGCGGCGGGCTGGCTGGCACTGCGCACCAGCGTGCCCGGCAGGCTCTGAGTCTGCCCGGCATCGTAGATTTCACGCTGTACGCTGCCCGGCGTGGCGGTGGTGGCTGAGTGCGGCGTCTGCCAGCTCTCATTCATCAGGGTTTGTACGTGGGTCAACGTCTGACGCGCGCAGCTCTGCTGGCGGGAAGAACCGTGGTCAATAATCTTGCGCAGGATATACGGGGGGATCACGCCATAAGGCATAACAGGCTCCTTGCTTAACGAGGAATGTCAGACAAGTATAGTTTCGCATGGGCCGAATGGGGGAAATGGGGGGAAGAGGAGGGCAGAACCCTCCTGGCTTCAGGCGCTGCGCCTGCGCGTTTTTTTCACCGGGGTAATCGCGGTCACTTCACTCTCCACCCAGCCGTCGTCAAGACGGGTTTTCAGCGTGTCGCCGGGGTGCAGCTGTTTGGTTTTTTTGATCACCTGGCCGTCGGCCGCGGTGGTGACGCTGAAACCGCGTGCCAGCGTCGCTAACGGGCTGACGCCCTCCAGCTGGGCGGCAAGATTGCCGAAGCGCTGTTTGTTGCCGTTAAGCTGCTGCTGCATCGCCTGCTGCAGGCGGTAGTGCCACTGCTGCAATTGCTGGCTGGCGCGCTCAATGCGCATCTCCGGGCGGATGGCGTTCAGGCGCTGGCCGATCCGCTCCTGCAGGTGCGTTGCCTGACGCAGCTGCTGCTGCACGGCGTCATCGAGGCGGCGCTGCAGCTTCATCAGCGCCGTCTGCTGGCGTGCCAGGCGCAGCTGCGGGTGCTGCTGCTGCAGGCGGTGCTGCAGGCGCGTGAAGGTGCGCTGCTGCTGCGCAAGGTAGTAATCCATCGCCATTTCCATGCGCTGCTGCTGGGATTGCAGCTGGCGCAGCAGCTCAATCTGATTGCGGCTGACCAGCTCCGCCGCGGCGGAAGGGGTCGGCGCGCGCAGGTCGGCGACGAAATCGGCAATGGTAACGTCGGTTTCATGGCCGACGGCGCTAACGACTGGAATGCGGCTGGCAAAAATCGCCCGCGCCACGCATTCGTCGTTAAAGCTCCACAGATCTTCCAGCGAGCCGCCGCCGCGCCCGACAATTAATACATCACACTCATTGCGCGCGTTCGCCAGCTCAATCGCCCTGACGATGCCTGAGGGGGCATCGCTGCCCTGTACCTGAGTTGGGTAGATGACCACCGGCAGTGACGGGTCGCGTCGCTGTAGCACGCGCAGGACGTCGTGTAGCGCGGCACCGCTGGCGGAGGTGATGACCCCAACCTGACGCGCCGGGTCCGGCAGTGGCTGCTTATGGCCCTGCTCAAACAGACCTTCGGCCATCAGGCGCTGCTTCAGCTGCTCGAACTGCTGCTGTAACAGACCATCGCCGGCCGGCTGCATGCTCTCGGCAATCAGCTGGTAATCGCCGCGCGGTTCATACAGCGTGATAGTGGCACGCACCAGAATCTGCTGGCCGTTTTGTGGGCGGAAGGTGACGCGGCGGTTGCTGTTGCGAAACATCGCGCAGCGCACCTGGGCACCATCATCCTTCAGGGTGAAGTACCAGTGACCGGAAGAGGGCTGGGAGAAATTCGAGATCTCCGCGCTCAGCCAGACCTGGCCCATTTCCATCTCCAGCAGCTTGCGCACTGTACTGTTCAGACGGCTGACGGTAAAAATATTGGCGGTTGGCGGTAGCGACATGTGATGAAGATCAAACTTTAAATCAGAGGGTTAATTAACCGATACTACATGGCTCACTGAGGGGATCAAGACTTTTTGGTAAATAATGCTGGAGGCAATCGATTACGGCCTGTATAATGCCGCGGCAATATTTTACAAGTTCTCATTCACCCTGAGGTTGAGATATTGCCATGCTAAGAATCGCTAAAGAAGCCCTGACATTTGACGACGTTCTGCTCGTTCCTGCCCACTCGACTGTACTGCCAAACACGGCCGACCTCAGCACCCAGCTCACCAAAACTATCCGTTTAAACATTCCTATGTTGTCCGCTGCAATGGATACCGTGACCGAAGCGGGTCTGGCTATTGCACTGGCGCAGGAAGGTGGTCTGGGCTTTATCCACAAAAATATGTCCATCGAGCGCCAGGCTGAAGAAGTGCGCAAGGTGAAGAAACACGAAAGCGGCGTGGTCACCGACCCGCAGACCGTGTTGCCTACCACTGCCCTGAGCGAAGTGAAAGCGCTGACCGAACGTAACGGCTTTGCCGGCTACCCGGTAGTGAACGGCAATAACGAACTGGTGGGGATTATCACCGGCCGTGACGTGCGCTTTGTGACCGACCTGAGCCTGCCCGTTTCTGCCGTGATGACGCCGAAAGAGCGCCTGGTCACGGTGAAAGAGGGCGAAGCGCGCGAAGTGGTGCTGCACAAAATGCACGAAAAACGCGTCGAGAAAGCGCTGGTGGTGGATGACAGCTTCCATCTGCTGGGCATGATCACCGTTAAAGACTTCCAGAAAGCCGAACGTAAACCGAACGCCTGTAAAGACGAACACGGACGCCTGCGCGTCGGTGCCGCCGTCGGTGCCGGTGCCGGTAACGAAGAGCGCGTGGATGCGCTGGTCGCAGCCGGTGTTGACGTGCTGCTGATCGACTCCTCTCACGGCCACTCCGAAGGCGTGCTGCAGCGTATTCGTGCTACCCGTGAAAAATATCCTGACCTGCAGATCGTCGGCGGTAACGTGGCAACCGGCGCTGGCGCACTGGCGCTGGTGGAAGCGGGCGTGAGCGCGGTGAAAGTCGGTATCGGCCCTGGCTCAATCTGTACCACCCGCATCGTGACCGGCGTGGGTGTGCCGCAGATCACCGCCGTATCTGACGCGGTCGCTGCGCTGGAAGGCACCGGTATTCCGGTAATCGCCGATGGCGGTATCCGCTTCTCGGGCGACATTGCCAAAGCTATCGCCGCCGGCGCTTCTGCGGTGATGGTTGGCTCAATGCTGGCCGGTACTGACGAATCTCCGGGCGAAATCGAGCTGTATCAGGGCCGTTCATTCAAGTCCTATCGCGGCATGGGGTCACTGGGCGCCATGTCTAAAGGCTCTTCAGACCGCTACTTCCAGACCGATAACGCCGCTGACAAGCTGGTGCCGGAAGGGATCGAAGGCCGCGTGGCTTACAAAGGCTTCCTGAAGGCTATCGTGCATCAGCAAATGGGCGGCCTGCGTTCCTGTATGGGTCTGACCGGCTGTGCTACTATCGACGACCTGCGCACCAAAGCGGAATTCGTTCGCATCAGCGGTGCCGGGATTCAGGAGAGCCACGTTCACGACGTGACCATCACCAAAGAGTCCCCGAACTACCGTATGGGTTCATAACAACCCGGTATTGCCCGCCCGGCTCAGAGCCGGGCGTTATAAACCTAATCCCGAATTTGTACTACATCGCCCTGGAATAGCCCAATGACGACGGAAAATATTCATAAGCATCGCATACTGATCCTCGATTTCGGTTCACAGTATACTCAGCTGGTTGCGCGCCGCGTGCGTGAACTGGGCGTGTACTGTGAACTGTGGGCGTGGGACGTCACCGAAGAGCAGATCCGCGGGTTCAACCCGAACGGCATCATCCTCTCCGGCGGCCCGGAAAGTACCACCGAGCATGGCAGCCCGCGTGCGCCAGACTACGTGTTTAACGCCGGTGTGCCGGTGCTGGGCGTGTGCTACGGCATGCAGACCATGGCGCAGCAGCTGGGCGGTAAAGTGGAAGGTTCCAGCGAGCGCGAATTTGGTTACGCGCAGGTGGAAGTGAGAACCCAGAGCGCGCTGACCCGCGACATTGAAGACGCCATCAGCGCTGGCGGTAAGCCGCTGCTGGACGTGTGGATGAGCCACGGCGACAAAGTGACGGCGATCCCGTCTGACTTCGTCACCGTTGCCAGCACCGACAGCTGCCCGTTTGCCATTATGGCCAACGAAGAGAAGCGTTTCTACGGCGTGCAGTTCCACCCGGAAGTGACCCACACCCGTCAGGGCCTGCGCCTGCTGGAGCGCTTCGTGCGCGATATCTGCCAGTGTGAAGCGCTGTGGACCCCAGCGAAAATCATCGAAGATGCCGTTGAACGCCTGCGCGAGCAGGTGGGTAACGACAAAGTGATCCTCGGCCTGTCCGGCGGCGTTGACTCCTCCGTGACCGCGATGCTGCTGCACCGCGCGATTGGCGACCGTCTGACCTGCGTATTTGTCGATAACGGCCTGCTGCGCCTGAACGAAGCCGAGCAGGTTATGGAGATGTTTGGCGACCACTTCGGTCTGAACATTATCCATGTGGAAGGTGAAAAACGCTTCCTCGACGCGCTGGCGGGCGAAGCCGAGCCGGAAGCCAAACGTAAGATCATCGGTCGCGTGTTCGTTGAAGTGTTCGACGAGCAGGCGCTGCAGCTGGAAGATGTGAAGTGGCTGGCGCAGGGCACCATCTACCCGGACGTGATTGAATCCGCCGCGTCTGCCACCGGCAAAGCGCACGTGATCAAATCACACCACAACGTGGGTGGCCTGCCGAAAGAGATGAAGATGGGCCTGGTTGAGCCGCTGCGTGAGCTGTTCAAAGACGAAGTGCGTAAAATCGGTCTGGAACTCGGCCTGCCGCACGCGATGCTGTTCCGTCACCCGTTCCCGGGCCCGGGCCTCGGCGTGCGTGTACTGGGCGAAGTGAAGAAAGAGTACTGCGACCTGCTGCGTCGCGCCGATGCTATCTTCATCGAAGAGCTGCATAAAGCTGACCTGTATAACAAGGTGAGCCAGGCGTTCACCGTGTTCCTGCCGGTGCGCTCTGTCGGCGTGATGGGCGATGGCCGTAAGTACGACTGGGTGGTTTCCCTGCGTGCGGTCGAGACTATCGACTTTATGACCGCGCACTGGGCACACCTGCCGTACGACTTCCTCGGCCGCGTTTCCAACCGCATCATCAATGAAGTCGATGGTATTTCGCGCGTGGTTTACGATATCTCCGGTAAGCCACCGGCGACGATCGAGTGGGAATAATTTAACCTCCCGGCATGATTAAGCCATGAATCACCGCTAAGCCCGCGTAACTGCGGGCTTTTTTATGCCCAATATTTATCGCCTTTCAGCTATCCGCTGCATCACCCGGCACCGAGCAAGGATAAAGGTTGCCGTTGCGCCATAACTGACTATGATTTCTGCTCTACGCCTTGCTGACCCTGAAAGGATTGTCTGCCGCTATGCCCGTTAATTTTGATCTTAACGATCTCTATGCCTTTCGCGCGCTGATTGAATATGGAAATTTTCGGCTTGCCGCGGAGTCCATCTGCCTCTCCCAATCCGCATTGAGCCGCCGGATAGAGAAGCTCGAATCCGCTTTGGGCATTAAACTGTTCGACAGAACCACCCGTCGCGTCACCCTGACCCTTTACGGGCAGACCTTTGCGGAGCGTTCAGAGCAGCTGCTGATCAACGTGGAGTCAGTATTAGCGGATATCAATAAAGTCAGCGAGGAACGCAGGGGGGTCGTGACCGTGGCCACGGTGCCTTCCGCGGCCTATTACTTTATGCCGGACGTCATCCGCCGTTTCCAGGCCCGCTTTCCCCGCGTGCGCGTCAAGCTTATCGATAGCAGCGCAGGCAATGTCATCGAAGCCGTGACCCGCGGTCAGGCTGATTTTGGTATCTGCTTTGCCACCAGCCTGCAACCCGACCTCGAATTTTTGCCGCTGGTTGCAGATGTCTATGTGGCTGCCTGCCGGCGCGATCACCCGCTTGCAGGCAGCAAAAGTCTGACCTGGCGCGAGTTTTATCAGCAGGATTATGTCGGTCTGGATAAGACCTCCGGCAACCGCAATCTGCTGGATCAGAAGCTGGAGCACATCACGCCTGAGCGCCCCAGCATCTGTGAAACCCGCCATGTCACCACGATGCTGGGCATGGTGGAGGCGGGGATCGGCATTGCCGCCGTACCCGCCATGTCGATGCCGCGCTCCGGGCATTCAGTGCTGACTCAGCTGGCGCTCACCGATCCGGTGGTGAAGCGCACCGTTGGCCTGATCAGGCGAAACGGGCGCATGCAGTCCTGGTTAGCCACCGAGCTGGAAAACCTGATTACTGAACAGTATCACTCGCCCTCAAGCGTTGCTCACTCTTGACGGATCGCATCCCGCTGGCGTGAATGACCTTTTGCGCCGCGGCGGAGGAGAGAAATTCCAGCAGCGCTTTACCTTCCTGAGGATGTTGCGCATTGGCGGTGACCGCCCCGGCAAAGCGCGTGATGTACTGGACATTGTCAGGCAGTTCGCCAACAAAGGTGATACCCGCGACCGGCAGGAGTTCACTCACCTGCTGGAAACCGAGCGCATAATGGCCTTTTGCCACCTCTGAGGCCACCGGAATGCGTTCAATCTGATGGGCTTTCTCCTTCATCTCCTGCTCAATGCCCAGCTTTTTGAACAGCTGGCTGCTGACATAGCGTCCGCTGGCACTGTCAGAGTAAGCAACAGAACGGGCGTTAAGCAGGGTGTGACGCAGCTGCGCATCAGTTTTAATCTCGGGTGGCGCATCGCCCTGTTTCACCACCATACCAATCGGCGAGTCGGCCAGCTCCACGCGTGAATGCGGGCGGATCCTGCGATCTTTTTCCAGATTTTCCAGCGCGTCGCCGACCATGATCACCGCATCGGCCTTCTCTCCGCGTGCCAGCCGCGAAGGGATCGCCTGCGGCGTCTTACCCATTGAGGGGCCGGCTACCAGCGTGATTTTATCACCGCTGCTGGCTTCAAATTGCGGGGCGAGTTTTTCCAGGGCGGCCTTAAAGCCGCCGGAAATCATCACGGTCACTTCTTTGGCCAGCGCGGCGGAGCTGGCGCAGCAAAGCAGCAGTATGGCGAACAGTGAACGAACTATTTTGTGCATAACGAACTCCCTGATTCAGGCGGTGGGTTGCAGTGATAAAGTGCTGCGACGATACAGATACAGCGTCGCTAACAAGGCGCACAGTGCAGCAAAGCCCATCCAGTAGCCTGGTGATGCCTTGTCGCCGGTGTATTCAATCAGTGCGGTAGAGATAACCGGGGTAAATCCACCAAATATGGCCGTCGCCAGGCTGTAGGCCAGCGAGAAACCGGCGACCCGAACCTCCGCTGGCATAATCTCCGTTAAGGCCGGGATCATCGCGCCGTTGTAAAGGCCATAAATAAATGAGAGCCACAGCAGCACCGTAAGCATCATGGAGAAACTGGGCTCTTCAGCCAGCAGGCTGAGTGCAGGGTAGGCTGTTACCAGCGCCAGCAGCGCCATGGCGATCAGCACCGGCTTACGGCCAAAGCGGTCGGAGAGGGCGCCACCGATCGGCAGCCAGAGAAAGTTAGATACCGCGACCAGCAGGGTAACCAGCAGGCTGTCAGAAGCGCTGAGCATCAGCACTTTTTTGCCGAAGGTCGGGGCATATACGGTGATCAAATAAAACGTCGTGGTGGTCATGGCGACCATCAGCATGCCGGCTATCACCACCTGCCAGTTTGTCAGCAGGGTTGTGAACACCTCGCGCATCGCCAGGTGACGACGACGGGCGCTGAACTCTTCGGTCTCTTCCAGTTTGCGACGCAGGAAAAAGATGAACGGCACAATCAGGCAGCCGAACAGGAAGGGCAGGCGCCAGCCCCAGTCGCGGATAGCGCTCTCCTCCATCAGGGCATTCAGCGCGAAGCCCATCGCGGCTGCCACCATAATGGCGACCTGCTGGCTGCCGGATTGCCAGCTGGTGTAAAAGCCTTTACGCCCCGGTGAGGCAATCTCGGCGAGGTACACGGAGACGCCACCTAGCTCGGCGCCGGCCGAGAACCCCTGCAATAAACGACCGCACAGCACCAGCAACGGCGCCCAAATTCCGATGGTCTGATAAGACGGAATAAGCACGATCAGGAAGGTGCCGGCCGCCATGATCGACAGGGTGACGATCAGCCCTTTACGTCTGCCGACTTTATCAATATAGGCGCCCAGCACCACAGCCCCGATGGGGCGCATCAGGAAGCCAGCGCCAAACACCGCGAAGGTCATCATCAGCGAGGCAAATTCACTGCTGGCCGGGAAAAAAGTATGGGCGATGTAGGTGGCATAAAATCCGAACAGGAAGAAATCAAATTGCTCAAGAAAGTTGCCAGAGGTAACGCGCAGGATCGCGCTAAATCTCGCCCGATTTGTCATGGGTGCGTGAGAGGAAAGCATCTTTATCTCCAGTTTGTTATTGACGCTTGTAGCGCGCCTGTTTCTGCAGACTGAATCAGCGAAATAAAGTAAATAAGCGCAATAAACTCATAGACTGATGCGTTTGACGCATCAATGTCTGTTAACAACTGGCTGCATTAAGCGTTAACGGGCCATTAACAAAGCGCCTCTGGGTTAGCGTGTCGGTTTCGGGCAAAAAACCTGATGCGCGTTTTGTGACAGGGTTCATACCGCTTGAGAGGCTAAAAACCTTGCGCCAGGGATAACGTGGCTGCCGGGTTTGCCACGTAATCTGTCACAAAGCCGAGGATGATCGGCGACTGCCTGGTACAGCCTGGGCAATTGCGGGTATAATCCTCCGCTATTATTTAATGGATTCGAGAGCGGAAATGACAAAACTCACTCTACAAGAGCAGATGCTGAAAGCGGGTTTGGTGTCCAGTAAGAAACTGGCCAAGGTAGAGAGAACGGCGAAAAAGTCCCGCGTTCAGGCGCGTGAAGCCAGAGAGGCAGTAGAAGAGAATAAAAAAGCGCAGATTGAGCGGGACAAGCAGCTCAGCGAACAGCAAAAGCAGGCGGCGCTATCGAAAGAGTACAAAGCGCAGGTGAAGCAGCTGATTGAAATGAATAAAGTCACCGTCTCAAGAGGCGATATTGATTTTAACTTCACCGATAACAATCTGATTAAAAAAATCGCGGTAGACAAGGCCACTCAGGCGCAGCTGATTAACGGCCGTCTGGCGATTGCTCGTCTGGTCAACGACACCAGCGGTGAGAGCCAGTATGCCATCATCCCCGCCAGCGTGGCCGATAAAATCGCCCAGCGCGATGCCAACAGTATCGTATTGAACAGTGCGCTGAGCCAGGAAGAGCAGGACGAAGAAGATCCGTATGCGGACTTCAAAGTGCCCGACGATCTGATGTGGTAATGACCCAGCTTGGCTAAAACGGGCTTTCATTGCGCGCTGCGATCCGTTCTCCACTCACGGGATGAACAAAGTGCAGCTCGCTGGCGTGCAGCATCAGCCGCGGCGTGCTTTGAATGCCGGGCTGTGACAGGCCGCCATACAGGTCGCAGCCCAAAATAGGGTGCCCCAGCTGCTGGCAGTGAATACGCAGCTGGTGGGTGCGCCCGGTTTCCGGCATCAGCTGCACCCGCGTTACCGGCACTCTTGCCCCCTCTGCCAGTAAGTGCACCGTGCGCTCAACCACCCGATAGCGCGAGCGGGCAGGCTTGCCGCTGATGGCGCAAATCGACATCAGTGGGAACAGCGCCGGATCTTTAGCGATCGGCGCGTCAATGATCCCTTCATCGTTTTCCAGATGTCCGCACAGCAGCGCGCTGTATATTTTGGTCACGCTGCGCTGGCTGAACTGCTGGCAGAGTGCGGCATTGATCGCTTTATTGCGGGCAATCACCATCAGCCCGGAAGTGCCGAAATCCAGGCGGTGGATCAAAGTACAGCCCGGAAAGGTCTGCACCAGCCGATAATGGACCGAATCGAGATTCTGCGGATTCTTCCCCGACAGGCTGAGCAGCCCGCTGGGCTTATTGATCAGCAGCAGATGATCGTCCTGCCAGAGGATCGCGATCTCTTCATGACAGGGCGGGGCAATAAAAGTATCGATAATCGTAGACATTAAATTGCCTGCAGGAGAAGTGGCAGCGGATGATAAAGAATTTTCAGCCGGGTTGCGAATCCCAACGCGTCAGCAGGACAAGCCTGGCTGGTTAAGGTAAAATCGCGGCCAGACGACCCGGCCATTGTCGGGCGTAAATTTACCCCAGGAGTCTGTTATGCATAATGATGTCCCGCTGAAATATTATGATATCGCCGATGAGTATGCGACCGAATGCGCTAAGCCGGTGAGTGAAGCAGAGCGTGATTCGCTGGCGCTTTACTTCCAGCTGCTGCTGACCCGCCTGATGAATAATGAAGAGATCAGCGAGGAAGGGCAGAAAGAGATGGCTGTTGAAGCCAACATCGACCCGCAGCGCATTGATGATATCGCCAACTTCCTCAATCAATGGGGTAACGAGTAGTCTCGCGCACGGGGAGTTTTTCGCCCAGACTGACAGCAAAGGCGTGGTCTGCGCGGGCGTTGTGCTTTACACTGCGCGCTGAAAAAATTGAGTACACTTGTTAGTAGGCCCCACGCGGGGACGTGAATTATTTAGAGTATGAATAAACGATTAGGTAGGCGGTAATGGCGATGAATGGAACGATCACAACCTGGTTTAAAGATAAAGGCTTTGGCTTTATCAAAGATGAAAACGGCGATAACCGTTATTTTCATGTGATCAAGGTCGTCAATCCCGATCTGATCAAGAAAGATGCGGCCGTCACCTTCGAGCCGACCACTAATACCAAGGGCTTATCGGCGTTTGCGGTGAAAGTGGCCGCGGAAAGTAACCACATCTTTATCGCGGGGGAGCGCCTTAAGCTTACCTCAATCAAGTCCTGGCTGGTCTACAGCGAAGAAGTGCCGGCCGATACCCGTATTGATAAAGAAAATGCGGTGCTGTCCGTCGGCCTGTTGATGAACAGCATCAGGCCAAAAGCCGCCGCAGAACCGGGCGAGATGCGCTCGCTGAAAAAACTGGCGATCACCACTTTCCAGGGAACGACGCTCATCTTCTCGGAAGATGAGATAGACGTGGATGCCACGGTGAAAATGCTTAATGCTCAAGGCCTGAAATAATCAGGACGCACTCCGTGCCGAAATACTGCGCTTGATCCTCAGCAGATTTCGGCAGGGTTCAGTTAACACTATTCACCTTTCATCTGGCTCATGGGTAACGCCCCAGTGTAGTCCGCGCGGAATTTGCTTTTCCTTACAAAATTCATAGGTTATTTAATTGTTATAATTAATCTTCGCCGTAGACGCTTTCTTCTTTCCTCTGAGCCACTTACCCTCTCCCGTACCCTCAATTTGCTGCATTATTAATCACTTTCTTAGGTGTTGTAGACAGCACGATCGGTTAGGCTTAAAGCAAGCTATTGATTAGCATGATAAAAACCCTACAAATCTAAACAAAATAAATCATTGAGATGTGGGGCAAAAAGCTATATTGTGGCCGCGCTTTTTACATAGTCTTTTTCTTATTACATTTATTCAACCGCGGTACCAATGAGACCCTGGTTGTAGGAGAGATATGATGACGGATAAAGTCCGTATTGATAATTCAGGTGCGACTACATTAAACGCAAACAATGAAACCTATTTGGCTCGTCAGGCTGAATTTGAATCGAATGTTAGGAGTTATCCACGCAAATTGCCGTTTGCAATTGCGAAAGCCCAGGGCGTTTGGATCACGGATGTTGAGAATAATCAATATCTTGATTGCCTGGCCGGTGCGGGAACGCTGGCACTTGGACATAACCACCCTGATGTGTTGCAAAGTATCCAGAATGTCATTACCAGCGGCTTGCCGTTACATACGCTTGACCTGACAACCCCGTTGAAAGATCAGTTCTCAGAGTACCTGCTGTCACTGCTGCCAGGCCAGGGTAAAGAGTACTGCCTGCAGTTTACCGGCCCGTCTGGTGCCGATGCCGTTGAAGCTGCGCTGAAACTGGCGAAAAAAGTGACCGGCCGTGCTGGCGTGATCAGCTTCTCCGGTGGCTACCATGGTATGACCCACGGTGCGCTCTCCGTAACCGGCAACCTGTCTCCGAAAGAAGCGGTTGATGGCATGATGCCAGAAGTGCAGTTTATGCCTTACCCGCATCTTTACCGCTGCCCGCTGGGTATTGGCGGTGATGCTGGCGTTAAAGCGCTGACTTACTACTTCGAAAACCTGATCAACGACGTTGAGAGCGGCGTGCGCAAACCTGCGGCGGTGATCCTCGAAGCCGTTCAGGGTGAGGGCGGCGTGAACCCGGCTCCGGCTGAGTGGCTGCAGCGCATCCGCAAAGTGACCAAAGAGCACGGCATCCTGCTGATTCTGGATGAAGTGCAGGCTGGCTTTGCCCGTACCGGTAAATTCTTCGCCTTCGAGCACGCAGGCATTGAGCCAGACATCATCGTGATGTCCAAAGCTGTGGGTGGCGGTCTGCCGCTGGCCGTGCTGGGTATCAAGAAAGAGTTCGACGCCTGGTCGCCTGGCCATCACACCGGCACCTTCCGCGGTAACCAGCTGGCGATGGCAACCGGCCTGACCACGCTGAAGATCCTGAAGGAAAACAACGTTGCGGCCAAAGTGGCAGAGCAGGGCGAGTGGCTGAAAGGCCAGCTGGCTGAGCTGCAGAAACGCTACCCGGTCATCGGCAACGTGCGCGGTCTCGGTTTGATGATCGGTATTGAGCTGGTTAAACCTGACGAAGCACCGGATCAGATGGGCTGCCACCCGGCGGACGGCGAGCTGGCTGCACTGGTCCAGAAGCATTGCTTCGGTCACGGTCTGATCCTGGAGCGCGGCGGCCGTAACGGTTGCGTGCTGCGCCTGCTGCCTTCGCTGCTGATCAGCAAAGAAGAGTTGAGCGTCTTCCTGGATAAATTTGAAAACGCCCTGCTGTCCTCTGGCGTAAAACAGTGTTGATTGGAGTAAGTTGATGTCCCGGTTAAATCCAATTCTGGCCGCTTCTGCGCAAAGTACCGAAGCGTACCAGCAGGTGATTGAACAGACCAGCAAGGCTGTGGTGCAGTGGCTGCAGCAGCCTGAGATGTATCAGGGGAAATCTGTTGCTGAGCTGCGCGAACGCATTCAGCTGGACTATACTCCTCAGGGCCTGGGCAACCAGGCCGCGATTGAGCGTGCGGTTGAGTACTTCCTAAAGGACAGCCTGTCGGTGCATCACCCACAGTGCGTGGCGCACCTGCACTGCCCGAGCCTGGTGATCAGCCAGGCTGCTGAAGTGTTGATCAATGCCACTAACCAGAGCATGGACTCCTGGGATCAAAGCCCGTCAGCCACCATTATTGAGGTGAAGCTGATTGAGTGGCTACGTTCCCAGGTGGGCTATCAGCCTGGCGATGCGGGCGTGTTCACCAGCGGTGGAACCCAGAGCAATCTGATGGGCCTGATGCTGGCACGCGATGCCTTCTTTGCGCGTATCGGTCACTCGGTACAGCAGGATGGTCTGCCGGGCGATCTGAGCAAAATTAAAGTGTTTTGCTCTGAAAACGCCCACTTCTCGGTGCAGAAGAATATGGCACTGATGGGGCTGGGCTACCGCTCGGTCACGCTGGTGAAAACCGACCGCTTTGCGCGGATGGACATCGACGATTTACGCGCCAAAGTGGCGCAGGCGCAGGCTAACGGCGAGCAGATTCTGGCTATCGTGGCAACGGCGGGCACCACCGATGCGGGCGCTATCGACCCGCTGCGTGAGATTGCCGCGCTGGCGGCAGAACACCAGATCTGGGTGCACGTTGATGCGGCCTGGGGCGGTGCGCTGCTGATGTCTGAGAAGTACCGCGACTATCTGGACGGCATTGAGCTGGTGGACTCCATCACTCTCGACTTCCACAAGCAGTTCTTCCAGACCATCAGCTGCGGTGCCTTCCTGCTGAAGGACGCGCGCCACTATGAGCTGATGCGCTATCAGGCGGCTTACCTGAACTCTGAGTTTGACGAAGCGCAGGGCGTGCCTAACCTGGTGTCCAAATCACTGCAAACCACGCGTCGTTTTGATGCGCTGAAACTGTGGATGGGCCTGGAGGCATTAGGGCAAAAGCAGTATGCCGAGATTATCGATCACGGCGTTACGCTGGCGCAGGAAGTGGCGCAGTACGTTAGCGAGCAGCCTGCGCTTGAATTGGTGATGCAGCCGCAGCTGGCCAGCGTTCTGTTCCGCTATCGTCCCGCGTCACTGGCACAAAGCAGCGATGCCGATATCGCGCTGCTGAACCAGAGAATTGGTGATGCACTGCTGGATTCCGGCCGTGCCAACGTCGGGGTGACCGAGTCGGATGGCGTGACCTGCCTGAAAATGACGTTGCTGAACCCAACCGTGACGCTGCAGGACATCAAGCTGCTGCTGGCACTGGTTGAGAAAACGGCAGAGCCGCTGCTGAGCGCATAACGCTCGACTGCAGCGCGTTCGCAGATGAAAGCCGGTAACATTGCCATGTTACCGGCTTTTTTTATTACCGTTAGCGAATAAATATTTCTCCACAGCCCCGCCATATCCCGACATAATGGCAATCAAACCCGCCCGCGAAGTACAGGAACCCCCATGATGATCTCACTGAAAGCCCTGAGTCTGGTCTTTGCCTGCATTCTGCTGCTGTCGCTCGGCGTCAGCCTCGCGCAGGCTAACCGCCAGGAGAGCGCAGGCAATGAGAGCTGGGCAACGGCGCGGCGCGACTCTTCCGGCCAGGCCCCGGACCCGCAGCGTAATGCCGCCAGCGCCATTATTCAGGTTTACGTGGCCCCAACCTATGGCTGGAGAGGCGTGGTGGCGGTGCATCCGTGGATTATCTACAAGCGCGAAGGGGAAACGCATTATCAGCGCGTTGAGGTGATTGGCTGGGGGAGCGGCGACAAAGTGCGGTTTAACCGCAATATCCCCGACGGCTACTGGTTCGGCGCTCGCCCGCGTGTGCTGCTGGAGCGCCGCGGTCCGCTGGCCGCAGCGATGATCCCGAAAATCGAAGCGGCGATAGCCTCCTACCCGTGGCCGCAGACTTACCATGCCTGGCCCGGCCCAAACAGCAACACTTTCCTCGCGCACATTGGCCGCGAAGTCCCCGAGCTGAAGCTGAATATGCCCGCGAACGCCATCGGTAAAGACTACCGCTCGCTGCGCAACCCGATCGGTTTGCCGCCGTCCGGGCGCGGCGTGCAGCTCTCCCTGCTCGGCGTCGCCGGGCTCACCGTCGGCGCTGAAGAGGGCGTTGAAATCAACGTGCTCGGCCTCAACCTCGGTGTGGGCATCTCGCCGTTCCAGCTGCGCCTGCCGTTTATCGGCGGCCTCGGCGATAACAATCTGCAGAAAGAAGATCCGCAGACCTGAGGTGAAATTTGCCGGGCTTCCGCCAACATGAAGGCGCCGAACTGACCTTTAACCTCAGTAAAGAGCTTAAGCGCCACCGCTCTCTGCCTGATACTCCCTGACCATCTCATCGAATGAGGCATTGGCCTGGAAGCCGAGGCGACGGGCATAGTCGGCATGGAAATCACCGGGCCAGGAGTTCACGATATTGATAATCGCCTGGTCTGGCTGGTAGTTGATACGCGCCAGCACCTCATCACCGCTGATACGGCGCAGCGAGCCGAGCATCTCTTCAACCGTTACCGACAGGCCGCACAGGTTAATGACCCGGCCCTGGTCGAGCTGCGCGCGCTCCAGTTCGTGCCCGAGGATCAATGCGGCGACGGCCCTTGCCGGGGACATCAGCCACAGCCGGGTATCCAGGCTGACCGGGCAGTTGGCGGCCTCGCCATTGAGCGGCTCACGAATAATCCCGCTGGCAAAGCTGGAGGCGGCCGCATTGGGTTTTCCCGGGCGCACCACAATGGTCGGCATGCGCAGGCTGCGGCCATCAAGAAATCCTTTGCGGCTATAGTCCGACAGCAGCAGGTCGTTCATCGCTTTCTGCGTGCCGTAGGAGCTTTGCGGCATCCAGACCTGGTCATCCGCCACTTTATCCGGCAGCTGGCCGCCAAATACCGCCACTGAACTGGTGGTGACCAGCCTGACGCACTGCGGCAGGGCGCGCAGGCGCTCCATGATCTGACGAGCGGCATCGACATTGATCTTCATCCCGAGATCGAAATCCTGCTCCGCCTGGCCAGAAACCACCGCCGCCAGATGGAACACGCTGTCGGTCCGCTCATCAATCAGCGTTTCCAGCTCGGCGGCGTTACTGATATCCCCACTCAGCACTTTCAGGCGCGGATCCCCGATGCCGTTGAGCGGCACGATATCAATAGCGGTAATACGTTCTATGGCCTGCAACTTGCCCTGCGCATCACGCAGCGAGCCTTTAGCCAGCAGGGCTTCAACCAGTTTTTTCCCCAGGAATCCGGCAGCGCCGGTAATGACGATATTCATAACTCAACCTCGTTAAATTAGCGGTTAACAATGCGGCCGGGGATCAGGAAGATCGCAGCGGCACCGACAAACAGCGTGCAGGAAATAATCATCATGCCGGTCAGCGTGGAGTGCGTCAGGTCGGTCAGGATGCCCATCATATAAGGCGCGACAAAACCGGCCAGGTTGCCAAATGAGTTGATCAGCGCGATACCGATGGCGGCCATGGTGCCACCGAGAAACGCGGTTGGCAGGCTCCAGAACAGCGGCAGCGTGCTGAGGCCGCCAGCGGCACCGAGCGTCAGGCCAAACATCGCCACCCACAGGTTGTCGCTGTAGAGCGCGGAGATCACCATGCCCACGCCGCTCATCACCGCTATCAGCGCCAGATGCCAGCGGCGCTCGCGGTGCTTATCCGCGCTGCGCGAGGCGACAATCATCGTGACAATTGCCGCTGCGTAAGGGATAGCGGTTAACAGACCCACGGTAAACACATCCTCAACGCCGGCATTGCGCACCAGCGTCGGCAGCCAGAAGCTGACGGTATAAAACCCGGCAATCAGGCAGAAGTAGATAAAGGTCAGTAGCCACAGCTTGCCGTTACGCAGCACGGCTCCGAGGCTGGCCTGCGCCCCGGCAGGCTCCTGTACCGCATCCTCACGCAGGCGTTCAGCGATGAGCGCTTTCTCCTCGCTATTGAGCCAGTGGGCAGTGTCGATGCGGTCCGGCAGCAGCCAGAACACCAGCAGGCCAATCAGCAGGGAAGGGGTTCCCTGAATAATGAACAGCCATTTCCAGCCGGCGATGCCCTGCACATTATGGAAATACTCCATGATCCAGCCCGAAATCGGTCCGCCAAGCAGTCCCGATAGCGGCACGGCGGCGGCAAACAGCGCAAACATCTTGCCGCGGCGGTAGGAGGGGAACCACAGCGAAAGGTAAAGGATAACGCCGGGATAAAAGCCCGATTCGGTCAGCCCCAGCAGGAAGCGCACGGCGTAAAACTGGAACGGGGTCGCCACCAGCGCGGTCAGCGGGGCGATCACCGCCCATGAGATCAGCAGCGCGGCCAGCAGGCGGCGCGCGCCGAAGCGATGCAGCGCCATATTGCTGGGGATCTGAAAAAAGAAGAAACCGATAAAGAAGATCCCGGCGCCCAGGCCATAGACCGTTTCAGAAAATGCCAGATCGCTGGACATCTGAAGTTTGGCAATACCCACATTGATGCGGTCGAGATAGGCAAAAATGTAGCTTACGGTGAGGATAGGCAGAATGCGCCAGACGGCGCGGCGCCAGATAGTTTCTTCCCTGTCGTCTGCGGCCGTTATCTGCGGTTGAACCGTGGCTGATGAGTTCATAGAGCATCCTTTAGCTGGGGTAGGGTGATGTCCTTTTTCAGGCAATAGCAAACCGCCTTCCGAACGCTGAGGGGATCCTCAACCTTCGGAAGTTAATTAACGTGCAGGTTTGTTATTTTTTGTTAGGTTAGGCGCTGCGGGGAATTTGTTCTGCGCGATAAGTCACAGATTAAACCATTAATTATCATTTTATAACAAAGTGCGTTACATTCTGCGATCAGGGCAGCAGGAAGATCGTGGCCAGCCCGAGGAAGATAAAGAAGCCACCGGTGTCGGTTAGCGCGGTAATCAGCACGCTGGAACCCACCGCCGGGTCGCGCTTGAATTTGGTCATCAGCAGGGGGATCAGCACCCCCATCAAGGCCGCCAGCAGCAGGTTCAGCACCATCGCCAGCATCATCACGCCGCCCAGCGCCGGGTTGCCGTACATTGCCCAGGTAATGCCCCCCATGATGCCGCCCCAGAACAGGCCATTAATCAGCGCCACGCCAAGCTCGCGCCCTATCAGGAACGAGAAGTTTCCGGGTTCCACCTGATGCAGGGCGAGGGCGCGCACAATCATGGTGATAGTCTGGTTGCCGGTGTTGCCGCCAATCCCGGCGACGATAGGCATTAATGCGGCCAGCGCCACCAGTTGGGAAATCGTCGCCTCGAACAGGCCAATCACGCGTGAGGCAACAAACGCAGTGCAGAGGTTGACCGCCAGCCAGGCCCAGCGGGTACGCACGGCTTTTCGCACCGGGGCAAACACATCCTCTTCAGGATTAACCCCACCCATTTTACGCATGCTGCTGTCGTTGGTTTCGTTGACCAGGTCGACGACATCTTCGATAGTGACGCGCCCCATCAGCTTGCCTTTGGCATCGATAACGGCGGCGGAGATCAGGTTATAACGTTCGAAGGCACCGGCCGCGTCTTCCGCTTTATCGTCAATCAGAAAGGTGGTGGGTTTGGCGTTCATCACCTCCGACACCAACTTTTCCGGAGTATTCAGCAGGATTTCCGTCAGCGGCAGTTCGCCCAGCAGCTTGTTATTTTTTCCGGTGACAAACAGCTTGTCCGTGCCGTCGGGGATGGTTTTCTTACTGCGCAGAAAACGCTGAACGGTCGCCAGCGTCACGTCGGCGCGCACCGTGACCAGCTTGAAATCCATGATGCGGCCAACGCGGTCGCGGTCGAAATCCACCACGTCGAGCACGCGCGAACGCAGTTCCGGATCCAGCGAGGTCAGCAGGCGCCCGGTCAGGTCGCGCGACAGATACTTAGCCAGATAAACCTGTTCGTCGATATCCAGCGGTTTGATGGCGCGCAGCAGATCGCGGTCGCTCATCTCCTCAATCAGGCTTTCCCAGACGTTTTCTGAGGCTTCAACCAGCACCCGGCCGCGGCGATCGTTGCCAATCAGCCGCCATAGCGCCAGGCGTTCATCCTCGGGCAGGGCCTCCAGCAGGTCAGCAATATCGGCGGCGTGCAGTACCGGAAGCGTGGCTTTAATCTCTTCAACCTGCTCGCGATGCGCCTCAGCTTCAGCCTCGGACTCGCGCAGCGGGCGTTCCAGCAGGGTATCGACGAGGTCTTTATCATTCAGCAGCAGGTTCAGAATACGGCTGCGAACTTCAGCTAACTGCTGAACATGAGAAGGCGCTACGGACATACAACATCCTTTTGTCAGACTGAACTTTAACCACTCCAGACGGCAGAACCGTAAGCTGCAGCCTGAGGGTTTTCAGGTATAAAGAGGGAAGCGGAGCGCATATAGCTTAGCTGATTTTGGGCATCAGCGGGTCAGCAAAAGCTCCGAAAAGCGTTTGCAGCATGGCCACCCGGCAGTGGCTATTTGTCGTTAACGACGCTGACTGGGTTCGCAGGTAGCAGTTTTTTCTGCTGATGATGCTCGATAGCACCGGGTACTACGAAGATCAGGCGTCCTAACAAGATGATAAAACTCACCAGCAAGATAACTCGCGTCATGCTTCCGGTTTTCTGACGTTTTTTAAATGACATAGCGCTATTCACGCAATTTTTCCTGTAATGTGCCCGTGCGGGCGATGAACAATTTACGCACAGCATCGCGTGCAGGTCAACGATCCTGCGCCACGATCAACAACTGGCCCGCTGAAGAATAACATCTGTTCTGGCCGATGGTGGTTTGATCAAATGGTGGGAATAGCATTTATTATAAAATAAACTGATTTAGATCAAATTAGAGTGAGATTTTAGCTCTACTATACTCAGGATTTAATAATACTTTTCACCAATTCTCAACATGATTGTTGGTTAGAATAAATAAAACCTGCTAATAATACTAAATTCTACGATACCCTCATGACTAAATTGGTAATGCTGCAAACACTCTCTCGCCGCTGGTGGGGGCTACCGCTCCTGTTCGCCCTACTGCTGATGCCTGTGGCCTCCTCAATGTCGGTCCGGCTATGGTTCCCTGAAGGTTACGTCTATCTCATCTATTTGCCGCTGGCGTTGATGATCGCCTTGCTGATGGTTTTTGACTGGGGAGCACTACCGGGTATCGTCCTCGCGCTATGCTGGCACTATTTTCATCGTTACACCGGCACTCAGGCGACGGTGATTGTTTTATTAATTATGACTACGCTGGTGCTGGGCTGGAGTGGCTATCGCGCACAGACCAAAAAGCGCTGGGGGATTAGCTTCGGTGAGGTGAGCCAGGTCTCTGCACGCCTGTTCTGGCTGGCCTTTGCCATGCCGACGATGTTTATTGCAATGATGCAGCTGGCGATGCCGATAGGCATATTACCCGTGACGAATTCAGTATTCGCTCATGATTTCTACTCTCTGCATACGCTGCTGAACTATCAATCGGTGCTGCTGGCCTCCCTGGCTACCGTGCAGCTGTTCTACTTTATGCTGCGCATTTTTCGCAACCCCTATTATCTACGTATTCTGAGCGGGCGCTGCCAGCAGCAATTTGCTGCCGGGGTTACGCTGCGCGAGTGGTTTAGCTGGCTGGCGCTGATGCTCGCTGCGCTGATTATGCTGACGCAGTTTCGCACTACGACCAATAATCTGCTGACGACCGAGTATGGTATCCCCCTGCTTTTACCGCTGATGCTGTGGGCAGCGCTGCGCTTTGGCTATCTGTTCACCTCTTTGTGCTGGGGGACGTTGCTGGTGGTGCTCTATCAGCTGCGTGACCGCTTTATGGACCCGTTGGTTGAACCCTACAACCTCGCCGTGATCTCAGCCAATTTGCTGGTGTTTACGCTGACGATCTTATTGATGTCGGCCCTCAGCACCCGCCAGCGTCGTTTACTGGCAAAAGCTCGCGAAATGGCGCTTACCGATCCGGTCATTGGCATGCCGAATCTGCGCGCCTTAAATCAGGACCTGGCAAAAAATGCCGGTTCGGCACTCTGCTTTTTACGTATTCCCGACCTTGACCGCCTGAGCCGAACCTATGGCCTGAAGCTGCGGATTCAGTATAAACGCAGTCTGGCCAGTCATCTGCAACCCTTCCTCCTTAAAGGTGAAGGGATCTATCAGCTGCCGGGGTTTGACCTGGTGGTGCGCCTGGGGAGTATCGGCTACCAGGCTCGCATTGAAGGGTTAGAAGCGCGGTTAAAAGATTATCGTCTGAGCTGGGATGGCCTGCCGATCCATCCGCAGGTCGGCATCAGCCACTGCAGCGTTTATCCGCCCGTATCACATCTGTATGAACTGCTGGGGGAAATGAGCGCGATGGCGGAGATCTCCTTGCGCAGCGGCCATGCGGAAAATCTGCAACAGACGGAGAAGGTCCCGGTCCAGCGTCACGTTAGTGAAAAGTTGGAGATGCTGCGCGATGTTCAACTGGCGCTGCAGAGCGACGGTTTTTGCCTGGTGGCGCAGAAAATCCACGGTGTGCGCGGCGATGACTTTTATGAAATTCTGCTGCGCATGGTGAATGCGCAGGGCGAGTACATCAAGCCAGCGAGTTTTATGCCCGTCGTGCAGGAATTTGGCCTGACATGGGAAGTGGATCGCATGGTGCTGGACCAGGCGTTAACCTTTATTGACCGTCACCGCGCTGTGCTGCCGGGGATCCGTCTGGCCGTTAACCTGTTTGCCGCCACGCTTTGTCGCCCTCAGCTGGCCACTGAACTGGCTGCCCGGCTGAAAGCCAGCGATATTGAACCGTGGCAGCTGATCATTGAAGTCGCCGAATCGCCGATGCTCAGCGATCATAGCTGGGTTAATCGAACCATTGCTCAACTGCGCCAGTTAGGCTGCCGCGTGGCGATTGATGATTTCGGTACTGGCTATGCCAGCTACGCCAGCCTGAAAGTGGTGCAGGTGGACATGCTGAAGATCGACGGCAGTTTTATCCGCAACATGCTAAATAACAGCCTTGATTACCAGATTATCGAGTCAATCTGCATGGTGGCCCGCCTCAAGCGCATGCAGATCGTTGCCGAATCGGTGGAAAACGAGGAGACCGCAAGCGCGCTGCGCAAGCTGGGCGTGGATTATCTGCAGGGCGTCGCCATCGGTGAAGCGCTGCCGTTGCAGGATCTGGCGACGTCCGCCCTGAGCAAGTAATTACGCTTTCACGCTGGCCTTCTGCGCCAGCAGGGTGGCAAAGCGCAGGGAGATGCGCTGGCCATTCTCATCCTTGCGGTGCAGCTGCCCGACATGCTCGTTATATTTCACAATGTGCCACTTGCGGTAATAGTGGCTCAGTTCCCCGGACTTAAAGGCAAAGGGGAAACCCTGATCGCATGGGTAGTCCTGGGTATCCATCGCGGCGACGATCAGGTTGTAACCGTCGCGCACCGTGCTGGCCTGCATGTCGGCAATCAGCTGTGGGATCGTTTCCGGCTGTAGAAACATCATCACCACCGTCGACAGCACCAGATTATAGGCGCCGTTAAAACGATGCTGGTTGAGATCCTGAATAGAGGGATGGATACCGCTAAGGTTCTCCGCGCTGATAATCTGCTCCAGCCGCGCCAGCGAAGCCGGGTTAATGTCCCAGGCCGTGACGTCAAAGCCGCGATTGTTGAGATAAAGCGTGTTGCGACCGCTGCCGCAGCCGACGTCCAGGGCTTTGCCGCCATCCAGATACGGCATGGCTGCGACGACTTCGGAATGCGGCGCGGTGAGCGAGTATTTTTCGCTAAAGTAGCTGTCTGTACGTAAGGTCATAGGATCAATTTTGCGTGGTCATTTAAGCCTGAGCGAAAAAAAGTTTACATGTAGGGGCCGATCCTCTGTTCCGATCGGCCCTGGTTCTGTCGGGGCCGATCTTCTGTTCCGATCGGCCCCGTCAACGGTTACGCTTCTTCCTGAATGGTCAGCTGCCAGCCGGTGATGTCATTCCAGTAAGTCTGTTCGCGCTCAAGGTCGAGCTGAACCAGGTTGTTCTGGCTGAAGTAGTCACGCGGGAACGTCAGGGTCCAGTGACCCTCATCGGTTTCCAGCTTCAGATCCTCAGGTTTCGAGGTCGCCTGGCGCTGGTTATTCAGCAGCGTACCCAGGCGCAACAGGAACACCAGCGGCAGAAACTGTTTACGTTTAAACAGCGTCAGGCGCGGCATCTCATCCACTTTCACCGCCTTACGGTGATAGCGTACCAGCGTGGCCAGCAGCGTCTGCTGATCCTGATTAAACCCCGGCATATTGGTGTTTTGCAGGATATAGGCGGAGTGGCGCTGCATGCCGCTGTGGTTAATCGTCAGACCCACTTCGTGTAGCATCGCCGCCCACTTCAGCAGCGCATCCAGCTGCGGATTGGCCTGCTTGCTGTTCTGGTCGCGCCACTGGTTGTAGAGCAGTTCAGTGGTTTCCAGCACGCGGCGCGCCTGATCGCTGTCGATGGCGTAGTGGTTTGCCAGGCTCTGTGCGGTACGGCTGCGGATATCCTGATGGCGGAAGCGGCCTTCCATTTCATACAGCACGCCTTCGCGCAGCGCACCGTCGGACAGGCGCAGTTCGCGGATCGCCAGCGCATCGAATACGCCACAAAGAATGGCGAGACCCGGCACAAAGACCCCTTTACGCTCTTCCGACAGCCCCGGCAGGCTCAGGGCATCAAACGATTTGTGCTTGATCACCTCGTCATACAGCTTTTCCAGCCGCTCCGGCGTAATCAGCTTGTCTTTCTCGCCCATTGCCTGCAGCACTTCACAGGTGGCCTTAATGGTGCCGGAGGCACCGAGCGCATACTGCCAGCCCATCAGACGGTACTGCCATGCCAGCGTTTCCAGTTTCTGCACCGCAGCCAGGCGCGCCCGGCGGAAGTTCTCTTTGCTGATGGCGCCGCCCGGGAAGTAGAGGTTGGCAAAGCTGACGCAGCCCATGCGGCGGCTTTCGACCAGTTTTGGCTCGAAGTCTTCACCAATCACCAGTTCGGTTGAGCCGCCGCCGATATCGATCACCAGCTTGCGGCCTTTTTCCGGCTGGGTATGTTCCACACCCATAAAGATCAGGCGCGCTTCTTCGTGGCCGGAGATCACCTCAATCGGGTAGGGGATAACGTCGGCGGCACGCTGCAGGAAATCTTCGGCGTTAACCGCCTGGCGCAGGGTATGGGTGCCGACGATGGTGACATTGGCCGGGCTGAAGCCCTGCAAACGTTCGGCAAACAGCGCCAGGCAGGTCAGTCCGCGCTCGATGGCTTCTTCGCTCAGCACGTTGTTACTGTCCAGCCCGTCAGCCAGGTGCACGCGCTGCTTCAGACGGCCAAGCACCTGCATCGCCCCGTCCACTACGCGGGCAATCACCATGTGAAAACTGTTCGAACCCAGGTCGATGGCAGCAAATTCCTGCGGTTTCGGCGTACTTTTATGGGAAATTGGCATAGTGATTAATCAGGTTGCTCAAGTGATTTAATGTAATCGTAGATGGCCAGCTGGGCGCGCACCTTGCGGCGGTTACCGCGTGGAACATAGCGGTTGCTCAACTCTTTATCGACGAAACGGGCCTTCAGCGTATCACTTAACAGGATGGCGATAATATCCAGGATGCGCTGTTTCAGAATAGGGTCAAGGATGGCGACGGCCACTTCGATGCGATAATCGATGTTGCGCGTCATCCAGTCAGCGGACGAGAGGAACACTTTTTTATCGCCGCCGTTATCAAAAATATAGACGCGATCGTGTTCCAGGTAGCGGTCGACAATACTAATAACGCGAATATTTTCGCTGATGCCTTCCAGATTCGGGATCAGCGAGCACATGCCGCGCACCAGCAGCTCGACCTTCACACCGACGCTGGACGCGGTATAAAGGCGGTCCACCAGGCCTTTGTCGACCAGGTTGTTAATCTTCAGCGTGATACCGGCAGGAATGCCTTTCTGCGCATTGGCGATCTCATTATCAATCAGCTGATACAGCATCTTGCGCGAGTTCTGCGGCGAGACCATCAGATGTTCGAAAGTCACCGGGCGATACGGGTTTTCGATAAAGTTAAACACCCGGCGCACTTCGTTGGTGATACGTGCATCGGCGGTCAGCAGCGAGTAGTCGGTATAAATACGCGCGGTTTTTTCGTTAAAGTTACCGGTGCCGATATGCGCATAGCGCGCAATCTCGCCGTTTTCATGGCGCGAAATGAGGAACAGCTTGGCGTGAATCTTCAGGCCAGGCGCGGAGAAGATCACATGCACGCCGGCTTCGGTCAGCCGCTTGGCCCAGTGAATATTGGCCTCTTCATCGAAGCGCGCCTGAAGCTCCACCACCACGGTGACTTTCTTGCCGTTATAGGCGGCGTGGATCATCGCATCGATAATGCGTGAGTCTTTCGCCACGCGGTAGATATTGATTTTGATCGCCAGCACCGCTGGGTCAAAGGAGGCCTGGCGCAGCAGCTCCAGCACGTGCTCAAAGGTGTGATAAGGGTAGTAGAGCAGCACATCGCGATTACGGATGGCGTCAAAGCCATTGCGGAAGCGGTCAAACCAGATATGGCGCAGCTGCGGCAGCGGTTTGTTGACCAGGTTCGCTTTGCCCACGTTCGGGAAGCCAATAAAGTCTTTAAAGTTATGGTAGCGGCCGCCGGGAACAATCGAGTCATAGTTGGTGATGTTGAGCTTTTTACCCAGCATTTGCACCATGGCATCCGGCATATCGCGCTGATAAACAAAGCGCACGGGTTCGGCCGTCAGGCGCTGCTTCAGGCTGGAAGACATCAGCTCCAGCAGGCTCGACTCCATCTCGGTGACCAAATCATATTCCGCATCGCGCGTCATCTTCATCGAGTAGGCGTTAAGCGCGTCGTAGTCGAAGAAGCCACGGAAAATATCGCCCAGGCAGTAGCGCAGGATGTTATCCAACAGGATCATCGGCTTGCGGCGGCGCGGCGTCTCCGGCGGCAGGTTAACGAAGCGCGGCACTTTATCGGAGGGGATCTCCAGCAGCGCATAGCGAATATCTTCGCCGCGAATAATCTCCACTGCCAGATAGGTGTAGTCGTCTTTCAGGAACTCAATCAGGTCAGTGTCGTGGTTAATCAGGATCGGAGTAATGTGCTGGCGCAGATGATGCTTAAAGTAGTGACGCAGCCAGCTCTGCTGATTGGGGGAGAGCTGGCGTTCATTAATCAGGAAGATTTGGTTACGCGCCATCTCCAGCAGCAGGTCATTGTAGAGGCTGTCGAACTCCTGATCGGCTTTCAGTACGCGCGCCTGGATTTTTTTTAGCAGGTGGCGCGGCGTATTCGGGGAGCCTTGCTCCTCGCCGATCAGAATGCGGCGTTTCAGGTCAGCAAAGCGGACTTTATAAAACTCTTCCAGATTATTGGAATAGATACCCAGAAAGCGCATACGCTCAATCAGCGGGTTAGTTTTATCGGCAGCTTCCTGCAACACGCGTTCATTGAAGGATAACCAACTTAACTCTTTCTCTATATACAGCTTTTCCTGACCCATTTTTACTCCGTTGGCTGATTCAGGATGAAGGTATCCATTGTTCTGCAACATTATGGCGAGAGTATGGCAGCATTGTCCAACGCCCGGTGAATGTTGATTGTCTTATTAACGACATACGGGCAACATAGCGGCTTCGAAGCACAATGGAAACCCACGTTGATATGACTGACCGCCCAATCCCTGTTCACGACAACGCCGGGCGCCGCCGCTTTATCGATCGGCTGACGCGGCGCGTGGTCACGGCATGCGGTGTGGCCATTCTGCTGGTAATGATGCTGCTGTTTTTCTGGCTGATTTGGGTCGTCGTTCCGCTGTTCGTCTCCCCCGCGATCCACGCCGGGAACGAAATCAAACTGTGGCAGCATCAGCCTGCGGTTGCGCTGGGGATGGACCGGCAGCAGCAATGGGGCTGGCGCATTGATAATCAGGGCAACGGCTATTTTATTCCGCTGAATGCGGAGCCGCCGATGAGCCCGTTCCCGCTAATGCGCAGCGCGGTCAGAGCCAGCAGCAGTAGCGATAACGGCAGCACGCTGCTGCTATCAGCACAGGGCTCAATGGTGCTGGTAAAACCTGAGTTTATCCCCGGTGAAGCGCCGCGCTGGAAGTTCCCGCTGGGCGATCTGCCGCTCTCCAGCGGTGAAACGACCATCAACCAGTTCAGCCTGGCGCAAAGTGGTGAAAACCGCTGGCAGGTGGCGCTGGCGACCCCCGACCATATCACGCTATGGCAGCTGCAATCCCAGCTCCCTGCACAAAATTATCGTCTGGACATCCGCGACGTCAGCCAGCTGCTGCTGTCACCGGATGGCCGCCTGCTGTTTGCGCTGGCCGGTTCACAGCTGCGCGTCTGGAACATCGGCAGCGGTGCGCCTCAACTGCGCGACGTGCTGACGCTGACGCAGCCGGTGAAAAGCATCGCGATGCTGAGCGGCGGCAGTTCGCTACTGATCGCCGATGAAGACGGTATCAGCCAGTGGTTTGATATCGCCAGCCCGAGCGGCCCGCACCTGCGCCAGATCCGCCGTTTTGCCGGGGCAGAGTGGCAGCCGCTGATCGTCACTGAAGCACACCGCCGGGTGTTTGCCACGCTTAGCCCGCAGGGCGAGCTTAAGCTGTTTGCCAGCAAGCAGCAGGGAGCCATCCTCAGCCATCAGCTCACACCGGGTATCACCCGAGCGCAGTTCTCTCCGGAAGGCGATGGCCTGCTGGTGGAGCGGGACGGGCGCTGGCAGCACTTTCAGCTGACCAATCCATGGCCGGACATCAGCTGGCGTAGCCTGTGGCAGAAAGTCTGGTACGAGCACTATCCTTCCCCGGACTATGTCTGGCAGTCGACCTCTGCCAATGACTACTATCAGGGGAAATACAGCCTGGTGCCGATGGTGGTGGGAACCCTGAAAGCCGCCGGGCTGGCGATGCTGTTTGCCACGCCGCTGGCGCTGGCAGCGGCGATGTACACCGCCTGGTTTATGACGCCGGCACTGCGGCGCTGGGTCAAACCGGCCATCGAGATGATGGGGGCGCTGCCCAGCGTGGTGATCGGCCTGATCGCCGGGTTGTGGCTGGCCCCGCGCATTGCCGACAGGCTCCCGGGCGTGCTGCTGCTGCCGCTGGCGCTGGCCGCCGTGCTGCTGCTGTGCGGCTGGGCAATGCAAAAATTACCGGCGCACTGGCGCAAGCGCTGGCTGTCCGAAGGGCGTGAAGTGCTGATTCTGCTGCCTGTCCTGCTGCTGACCGCCGCGGCAACCCTGTGGCTGGTGCCGCTGCTCACCCAGGCGCTGTGGGGGCAGCAGTTGGCTGACGTCATCAGCACCCGTTATCAGCAGCGCAATCTGCTGGTGGCCGGGGTGGCGATGGGCTTTGCACTGGTGCCGCTGATCTTTACCCTGGCGGAAGATGCCATCTTCAGCGTTCCGGCGGAACTCGGGCAAGGCTCGCTGGCGCTGGGGGCGACGCAGTGGCAAACCCTGACGCGCGTGGTGCTGCCGGGAGCTTCCTCCGGCATCTTTGCCGCATTAATGATTGGCTTTGGCCGCGCGATAGGAGAAACCATGATCGTGCTGATGGCGACAGGCAATACCCCGGTGACGCACGGCGGCCTGTTCGAGGGGCTGCGCTCGCTGGCAGCGAACGTGGCGGTGGAGATGCCTGAAGCCGCGGCGGGTAGCGCTCACTATCGTATTCTATTCCTCTCTGCGCTGGTGCTGCTGGTGTTCACCCTGGTGGTCAATACCCTTGCGGAGATGGTGCGTCAGCGCCTGCGCCAGCGTTACAGCCAGCAGGAGACTCAGGGATGATCAACGCGGCACGCAATAATCACCGCTGGCGCTGGCTGACCGGCGGCGCGGTAGCGCTCAGCCTGCTGGCCTTCCTGCTGTTGATTGCGCTGCTGGCCTGGCAGGGGCTGCGCTATTTCTGGCCGCAGCCGCTGGTGCAGTTCACGCTGAAAACGGCACACGGTGAAGTGCAGATGCTGGGCGAAGTGGCGCAACAGCAGACGGTCTCGCGCCAGCAGCTTCTGGCCAGCGGGCAGCCGCTGGTAGGGGAGACGCCGGAACAGGTTACGCGCTATCTGATCAAAACCGGCAACCGCGATTTTAACGCGCCGGACTTTCACACTCTTCTCTCCAGCCAGATTGTGCAGCAGGATAAGCCGGGCCAGGCGATCGTGCTGCAGCGGCGCAGCGGCGGCAACGCCTACGGCTGGTTTGACGGCCTGCTGGAAGATAACCAGCCGCTGACGGCACAGGATCTCGGCCAGGCGCTGCAGCAGCGTTTAGTGCAGACGCGCCAGCGTATCGAGGAAGCGGAAAAGCTGCGCCGGGTGAATATGGCGCGGCTAAATGCGCAGATGGAAGAGCTGGAGCGCCAGCGGCAGAAGCAGCGCGACGAGCAGCGCTACACGGCGGAGGCGCAGTCGATGTATGAGGCAGACCGTGCCGAACTGCAGCGCCAGTTTGGCCGCCAGGCCGCACGTCTGTCGGCACTGCAGCGTGAAAGTAACAGTACCGTGCTGCTGTTGCGCGATGCAGGCGGCGTGCAGCATCCGATCTCCCTGGCGCAGATTGTCGCTGCCTGGCAGCCGAATGCCATGACGCTGGCGCAGAAGTGGCAGCATTTCGGCAGCCAGCTATGGCACTTCGTCAGCGACGCTAAAGGTGACAGCCAGGGCGACGGCGGCATCTTCCCGGCGATCTTTGGCACCGTGCTGATGGTATTGCTGATGTCGGTGGTGGTGATGCCGCTCGGCGTGATTGCCGCCGTCTGGCTGCATGAGTACGCCGGGCGCAACCTGCTGACGCGGCTGGTGCGCATTGCCGTGGTCAATCTTGCCGGCGTGCCGTCGATTGTCTATGGCGTGTTTGGCCTCGGGTTCTTTGTCTGGCTGATGGGCGGTAGCCTCGACCGCCTGTTCTTCGCCTCGTCGTTGCCGAACCCGACCTTTGGTACACCGGGGCTGCTGTGGGCTTCGCTGACGCTGGCTCTGCTGACCCTGCCGGTGGTGATTGTTGCCACCGAAGAGGGGCTGTCGCGCATTCCGCCCTCGCTGCGCCAGGGCTCCCTCGCGCTCGGCGCAACGCGGGCAGAGACCCTGTGGCACGTCACGCTGCCGCTGGCGTTACCGGCGATGCTGACCGGGCTGATTCTTGCCGTCGCGCGCGCCGCCGGGGAGACCGCGCCGCTGATGCTGGTCGGCGTGGTGAAGATGGTGCCCGAGCTGCCGATTGACTCACTGTTCCCTTATTTACACCTCGATCGTAAATTTATGCATCTCGGCTTTCAGATTTACGATCTGGCTTTTCAAAGCCCCAATGCCGAAGCTGACCGCCCGCTGGTGTTTGCCACCGCGCTGCTGCTGGTATTGCTGATTCTGGGCTTAAATTTAATGGCGATGGTCCTGCGCCATCGTCTGCGCGAGCGCTACCGTGCGCTGATGCATTAACACGGAATTCTTTATGACCAATGTCACCTTTGACGATGCGGATACCGCGCTGGAGCTGGATAAACTCAGCCTGTGGTACGGGAAAAAACCCGCCCTGAATGCCATCAGCCTGCGGGTGCCGAAAAATCGCATCACCGCGTTAATCGGCCCCTCAGGCTGCGGCAAATCGACCCTGCTGCGCTGCTTTAACCGCATGAATGATACGATTGACGGCTGCCGTATCGAAGGGGATATCCGGCTGCAGCAGCACTCAATCCTCGCCCCGCAGCAGGATCTTTCTGCGCTGCGCCGCCGCGTGGGGATGGTGTTCCAGCGTCCTAACCCGTTCCCCAAAACCATCTATGACAACGTGGTGTATGGCCTGCGCCTGCAGGGCGTGCGTGACCGACGGGTACTGGATGAAGCGGTGGAGCGGGCGCTGCGTGCGGCGGCACTGTGGCCGGAAGTGAAAGATAATCTGTGGCAGAATGCGCTGACGCTCTCCAGCGGGCAGCAGCAGCGGCTGGTGATCGCCCGGGCGATAGCGATTGAGCCAGAAATCTTACTGCTGGATGAGCCAACGTCGGCGCTCGATCCCATCTCCACGCTGGTGATTGAGGAGCTGATGAGCACGTTGAAGCAGCACTTCACGCTGATTCTGGTCACCCATAACATGCAGCAGGCTGCCCGCGTGTCGGACTATACCGCGTTTATGCATCAGGGAAGTGTGGTGGAGTTTGGTCTGACCGACGAACTGTTTACTGCGCCGCGTCAGCGCCGTACGGAAGATTATATTACCGGCAGATATGGCTAGGGTCGGGCATGCCCGACCCGCAAACGCTTATTCGAACGCATGCCCTTCAACAGGCAGTTGCTGGCCGTCCAGCCACGCCGCACCCTCGCGCATCGCCAGGCGACCATCAACAAACCAGCTCACCACCAACGGGTAGATCGCGTGTTCCTGATGCTGCACGCGCGCCGTGACATCCTCTTCGCTGTCGTCGCTGAATACCGGCACTTTCGCCTGCAAAATCACCGGACCGCCGTCCAGCTCTTCAGTGACAAAATGCACCGAGGTGCCATGCTCTTCATCGCCATTTTCAATCGCCTGGCGATGGGTGTGCAGACCGGGATATTTGGGCAGCAGGGAAGGGTGGATATTCAGCATCCGTCCGGCGTAGCGCTGGACGAATTCGGCGCTGAGGATGCGCATATAGCCGGCTAAGACCACCAGATCGGGCGCATAGGCGTCGATCTCCAGCATCAGCTGACGATCAAACGCGGCGCGGTCAGCAAATTGCGCAGCCGCCAGCGCATGCGCCGGCACTTCTGCTGCGCGCGCGCGTTCCAGCCCAAAAGCCTCAGCTTTATTGCTGAAAACGGCAGCGACGCTGCCGTTGATCCGTCCCTGCTGGCAGGCGTCCAGGATTGCCTGTAAGTTGCTTCCATTACCGGAAACCAGCACGACTATGCGCTTCATGCGTTAATAACCACACGTTCTTCAGAGTCAGAGGCTTTGATCACGCCGATTTTCCACGCTTTCTCGCCAGCATCATTCATCAGCTGTACGGCCTTATCGGCTTCAGCCGCGCTCAGCGCGATTACCATGCCGACGCCGCAGTTGAAGGTGCGGTACATTTCGAAGCTGCTAACGTTACCCGCCTGCTGCATCCAGCCAAACACCGCTGGCCACTCCCAGCTTGACTCTTCGAGCACGGCCTGGGTGTTATCCGGCAGGACGCGCGGGATGTTTTCCCAGAAGCCGCCGCCGGTCAGGTGGGCGATGGCGTGAACATCAACCTGTTCGATCAGGCTCAGGATGTTTTTCACGTAGATGCGGGTCGGTGCCAGCAGGTGGTCAGAGAGTGATTTGCCTGCAAGCGTCGTGGTTTCCGGGTCAGTGTTGCTGACTTCCAGAATCTTACGCACCAGCGAGTAGCCGTTAGAGTGCGGGCCGCTGGAACCCAGGGCAATCAGCACGTCGCCATCGGTCACTTTGCTGCCGTCGATGATTTCGGATTTCTCAACCACACCGACGCAGAAGCCGGCCACGTCGTAATCTTCGCCGTGGTACATGCCCGGCATTTCAGCGGTTTCGCCGCCTACCAGCGCACAGCCAGACTGTGAACAGCCTTCAGCGATGCCGGTGATAACGCTGGCTGCGGTATCCACATCCAGTTTGCCGGTGGCATAATAATCAAGGAAAAACAGGGGCTCAGCACCCTGAACCACCAGATCGTTAACGCACATCGCGACCAGGTCGATACCGATGGTATCGTGGCGTTTCAGGTCCATCGCCAGACGCAGCTTGGTGCCGACGCCGTCAGTGCCGGAAACCAGAATCGGTTCGCGGTATTTTTGCGGCAGCGCACAAAGCGCACCGAAACCGCCCAGTCCACCCATCACTTCCGGGCGACGAGTCTTTTTCACTACGCCTTTGATACGGTCGACTAAAGCATTACCCGCATCGATATCTACGCCGGCGTCTTTATAGCTGAGAGAGGTTTTGTCGGTCACTGCGAATCCCCACGCGGTTTGCGGTTGGTGTGGTGGTAAAAATAAAGCGCCGCAATTCTAACAGTGCAGGCAAACGTTTGCGAGTGCCTTCTTGCACGCATTGCAGATAGCCGGATTTTAGCTAATCCTTAGGAATAATGCTGTGGGTGTGCAAACTATTGCACTAAGTCATATGGCGCCGCGCCTAAATGGCGCTATAATCTCGCGATTTTTTTTGCAGCTTAACACTCCGGGAGTACAACAATGAAGATCGTGGAAGTCAAACACCCGCTGGTCAAACATAAACTGGGTCTGATGCGTGAACATGACGTAAGCACCAAACGTTTCCGTGAACTCGCGTCAGAAGTGGGAAGTCTGCTGACTTATGAAGCCACCGCCGATCTGGAAACTGAAAAGGTCACTATCGAAGGCTGGAATGGTCCGGTAGAAATCGATCAGATCAAAGGTAAGAAAATTACCGTGGTGCCAATCCTGCGTGCCGGTCTCGGCATGATGGAAGGGGTGCTGGAGCACGTACCGAGTGCGCGCATCAGCGTGGTTGGCGTCTATCGTGATGAAGAGACGCTGGAGCCGGTGCCCTATTTCCAGAAGCTGGTCTCCAACATTGAAGAGCGCATGGCGCTGGTGGTAGACCCAATGCTGGCAACCGGTGGTTCGATGATCGCCACCATCGACCTGCTGAAGAAAGCGGGCTGTACCAGCATCAAGGTGCTGGTGCTGGTTGCGGCACCGGAAGGGCTGGCGGCGCTGGAGAAAGCGCACGCGGATGTGGAAGTGTACACCGCGTCTATCGACCAGGGCCTGAACGAGAAGGGCTATATCATCCCAGGCCTGGGCGATGCCGGCGATAAGATTTTTGGTACTAAATAATTTTGCTACGGGCGAGGCATGCCTCGCCCCTACGACAGAATGTACCGGGTTCAATCAGCATTTTAACGGGTGTGTTTTGTAGGGGGCGGGCACGCCCGACCCGAAAGCTACGACAAAATGTACCGGGTTCAATCAGCATTTTATCGGGTGTGGTTTGTAGGGGTCGGGCACGCCCGACCCGAAAGCCACGACAAAATGTACCGGGTTCAATCAGCATTTTATCGGGTGTGTTTTGTAGGGGTCGGGCACGCCCGGCCCGAAAGCGTTAAACCGACCGCAGAGTCGGTTTTTTTATAGCAAAGGCAAACTCAAGGGGTAACAACATCATGACGCGTCGCGCAATTGGCGTAAGCGAGCGGCCACCGCTGCTGCAAACCATTCCACTCAGCTTCCAGCACCTGTTCGCCATGTTCGGTGCCACCGTGCTGGTGCCGATCCTGTTCCACATCAATCCGGCCACGGTACTGTTGTTCAACGGTATCGGTACGCTGCTGTATCTGTTTATCTGTAAAGGCAAAATCCCGGCCTACCTCGGTTCCAGCTTCGCCTTTATCTCCCCGGTGCTGCTGCTGCTGCCGCTGGGTTATGAAGTGGCGCTGGGCGGTTTTATCATGTGCGGCGTGCTGTTCTGCCTGGTGGCGCTGATTGTCAAAAAGGCCGGTACCGGCTGGCTGGACGTGATGTTTCCGCCGGCAGCGATGGGGGCGATTGTGGCGGTTATCGGGCTGGAACTGGCGGGCGTGGCGGCAAATATGGCCGGTCTGCTGCCGGCGGATGGCACTTCACCCGACAGTAAAACCGTGATTATTTCGATGGTGACGCTGGGCGTGACTATCTTCGGTTCGGTGATGTTCCGCGGCTTTATGGCGATTATCCCGATTCTGATCGGCGTGCTGGTCGGTTACGCGCTCTCCTGGGGCATGGGTATCGTCGACTGGACGCCGGTGCGCGAAGCCCACTGGTTTGCGCTGCCGACTTTCTACACCCCGCGCTTTGAGTGGTATGCCATCTTTACCATCCTGCCAGCGGCGCTGGTGGTGATTGCCGAGCATATCGGTCATCTGGTGGTGACGGCCAACATCGTGAAAAAAGATCTGCTGAAAGATCCGGGCCTGCATCGTTCGATGTTTGCCAACGGCGTCTCGACCATTTTCTCCGGCTTCTTCGGCTCCACGCCGAATACCACCTACGGCGAGAATATTGGCGTGATGGCGATCACCCGCGTATACAGCACCTGGGTGATCGGCGGCGCGGCGATACTGGCGATCCTGCTCTCCTGCGTCGGCAAGCTGGCGGCGGCGATTCAGGCGATCCCGGTGCCGGTGATGGGCGGCGTTTCGCTGCTGCTGTATGGGGTGATCGGCGCTTCCGGTATTCGCGTACTGATTGAATCGAAAGTGGATTACAACAAAGCGCAGAACCTGATCCTCACCTCGGTGATCCTGATTATCGGCGTAAGCGGGGCGAAGGTGCATATTGGCGCGGCTGAGCTGAAAGGCATGGCGCTGGCGACCGTAGTGGGCGTTGGGCTTAGCCTGATCTTCAAAGTTATCAGCCTGTGCAGCCGCGAAGAAGAGGTGATCGACGAGCCGGACGAACGCACGGACGGTAAGTAAGGGATTGTATGGGCGAGCATTATGCTCGCCCTTAACGTAACGACTATTCCAGCCGCTGCTGCTGCACCACTATCCAGTTTTTATCGGCATCAGGGGTTACCCCTGCCTGCTGTTGCTCACTGACCATCTTTTTAATCAGCCCATCAAGCTTTTTACGCGTATTGTCACTGCGGCTAATCCACAGTCGCTGCCCGCCGCTGGCCACATCAGTGCTGTTGAGCAGCATGTAAGTATCCGAATAGAGGGTGTCTCCGCCAACCAGAATCGGTTTGCGCCACTGATCGATGTACGCCAGCATGCTGCCCGCTTTACCTTCATACCAGGTCATTGGGTTCATCAGATAGGAGGTCATCTGCAACTGCTGATTCTGTTCGGGCCGATAGCGGCCCTCGCGGATCTGTTTGCGTGCGGTCGTGAGTTCGCCAGTGACGGTATTTCTTAGCAGGGTATTAATACCTAATACATTTTCCGCTTTGACGTTATAGCCATAGTGAGGGTCGCTGGCCACCATGCGCGCCAGCTCCTCATGTGCGGCGCTCATGATATACACGCGGATACCGTTCTCCTGCAGTTTGGCAAAAAGCTCCTGCATTCCGCGCAGCATTCTAGGCGGCTCTACCGCCGTAATGACCTGCTGACCATCCTGATTCAGGGAGGCCGGGATACCCTCCTGCTGCGCCAGCATGGCATCCACCTGCTGCTTCAGCTGCTGCAAAGTAAAACCGGAAAAAATCTGTGCTGCCCAGGGATAGCAAATCAGCTCATCAATGTGACAAAGGCGGTGATAATAGCTGTAAAGGCTCTCGGGTTTGCCCGGCAGGTCGTTGAAAGGGATCAGCTTAAGCGCAGGATCGAGCGTCTCCCGCGTCAGCAGTTTCTGATTCTCCAGCCACGGTATTAACGCCTCTTCCAGATCGTTCTTATAGGTGGTGTTATCCATATCGAACACCGCATAGTTGCCTTTGTTACGATGCTGTTCGATCAGCTGATTCAGTTTTTCCGCCTGCGGCTGCGGCCAGTGCTGCAGCTCGGTGGCCTGGCTTGCGAGACAGGCTAACAGGCCGGCAGTGAGGATACTCAGGCGAATTTTGCGGGTGACCGGCATATAACGACTCCATGTTATTGAATAAAAAAACTGGCCCAAGGCTAATGATTTTTAAACCATTATGCTATCCAGTAAGCGCTAATCGCACTTTTTGCCGCGTATTGTGACGATCCGCGACGATCGCTTACCGCTAAGCGTTTCATGATCCTGACCGAGTTGTGTTAGAATTTTTGGCGATTTCTGCCTGCTAAACCCTGAGGTGATTCTGAACACGCCGGCACAGCTTTCATTGCCACTTTACCTGCCCGACGACGAAACCTTCGCCAGCTTCTGGCCGGGGGAAAATCCGTCGCTGCTGGCTGCGCTGCAGGGCGCTCTGCATCAGGAACACGGTAGCTACTTCTATTTCTGGTCACGTGAAGGTGGCGGGCGCAGCCATCTGCTGCACGCGGCCTGCGCGGAACTGTCGGCCAAAGGCGAAGCGGTGGGCTATGTGCCGCTGGATAAGCGCACCTGGTTTGTGCCGGAAGTGCTGGACGGCATGGAGCAGCTGGCGCTGATCTGCATCGATAATATTGAGTGCATTGCCGGGGATGAACCCTGGGAGATGGCGATCTTCGACCTGTATAACCGCATTCTGGAAACCGGAAAAACCCGGCTGCTGATCACCGGGGATCGCCCACCGCGCCAGCTTAACCTCAAGCTGGCCGATCTGGCTTCGCGCCTCGACTGGGGCCAGATCTATAAACTGCAGCCGCTCTCCGACGAAGATAAGCTGCAGGCGCTACAGCTGCGTGCCCGCCTGCGCGGATTCGAACTGCCGGAAGACGTTGGCCGCTTCCTGCTTAAACGTCTCGATCGTGAGATGCGCACGCTGTTTTTGACGCTCGACCAGCTGGATCGCGCATCAATCAGCGCTCAGCGCAAGCTGACCATCCCGTTTGTTAAAGAAGCCCTCAGCCTTTAGAACGCAATAAAATCTCCAGCACCTGCTCAGGCGGGCGGCCGATGCGCGCCTGGCCGTTAGCCACCACAATTGGCCGCTCAATCAGCTTCGGTTCTGCCACCATCGCCGCCAGCAGCTGCTGCTCGCTCAGGCTTGTATCCCCGAGTCCGGCCGCTTTGTAAGCTTCCTCTTTATGACGCATGAGCTGGCGTGCGCTGCTGAAACCCAGCTGCTGCAGGAGCGCTTGCAGCGTGGCGCTATCCGGTGGCGTCTCCAGGTAGAGGATCACTTCGGGTTCAATGCCGTGCGCCTGCAGCAGCGCTAGGGTTTCGCGGCTTTTGGAGCAGCGTGGATTGTGGTAAATCTGTACTTCAGCCATTCATCCTCTCCTTATGATTTCTGATACTGGCGGAAACGTTCCTGTAAATGGCGCAGCTGATCGATACGGGCGTCGTAACGCGCCTGTTTCAGGCTGCCAAGCGGCACGGCGGCGCTGGCGCTGCTCAGGCTGCGGATCGCCTGGTCGAGCTGGCCGGCCAGCGCCAGGCTCTCGGCGCGCGCGGCCTGCTCTTCATCGCTCAGACCCTGCGCGGCAGAAGCCTGAGCCAGCAGGTCCCAGCCGTTAGGATCGTCCTTATTTGCCCAGGTGTAGCGGTACAGTACTTTGCTGGCATTAGCAGGCTGTTTCGCTTCGACATAGGCGTTCGCCAGGTTGATCTGCAATACCGGGATCGTATTGACGCCTTTCACCGCCAGCAGGCGGTTAATGGCCTGCTGCGGCTGTTTCAGCCCGATATCAATGTCGGTCATGATATCGAGATACCAGACGTTATCCGGCTGCTTTGCCAGCAGCGGGGTGATGATATTGCGCGCTTCGGCAAATTTATTCTCGCCCAGCAACAGCACGGCTTTACCATAGTGCGCGGCGGCCTGTTCACGGCTGTTGCCGTGCGACAGTGGGGTCAGCAGATCGTCATTTAGCTGGTTCTGCCCGGTGGAGAACATGCCCAGCGCCCTGACTTTTGCCATATAGAAATCCTGTGAGGATTGCACCACCACCGGCTTCATCTGATTGGCACGGTTGCGCGCATCGGCGAGGCGGCTGTCGGGCAGCGGGTGCGTCAGCAGTATTTCCGGTGGTTTGGAGGCGAAGCGCGACTCATCCGCCAGCTTTTGCAGAAAGTTTGGCATGGCTTCCGGGTCAAATCCGGAGCGCTGAAGCACCTGAATGCCAATACGGTCGGCTTCCTGTTCGTTCTGCTGGGTAAAGCTGATCATCCCCTGCTGAGTTCCGGCCAGCGTGCCGGTCAGCGCCGCCATTCCGGCCTGCGGGCTGGCCATCGCCAGCAGAATTGAACCCAGCGCACCCACCCAAGTAAGCGGGGCGTTGCGCTGCTGATCTTCCATCGCACGCGCCAGATGGCGCTGGGTCACGTGCGAGATTTCGTGCGCCATTACCGAAGCCAGCTGGCTTTCATTATCGGCGTAGCGGAACAGCGCGGAGTGCAGCACCACATTGCCGCCGAAGAAGGCGAAGGCGTTAATTTCATCATTACGGATCAGGAAGAAATGGAACGGGGTTTTGACCGACCAGGCATGGGACACCAGGCGCTGGCCGAGGCCGTTAATATACTGATTTAACAGCGGGTCATTGATGATTGGCGCACTGGCGCGCAGCTGGCGCACGTAGAAATCGCCCATTGCCAGTTCCTGATTAATCGACAGGGTTCCGCCCGCGGTGGTGCCAATATCCGGTAGATTATCGCTCACGTCCGCACGTGCTGGCAGCGTCTGGGCTGCGAGCAGCGTCACTATCAGGGAAGCCAGCAGGCCTCGGTTGAATCGGATTAACATATCGCAATCCCTAACAAGGAAGTCCAGATTTTGACCGGCAAAGTGCCGAAATGTTCTTCTGCGGGCATAAGATAGCCACACTAAGAAGCCATCTTAACCAGTGCCCGTGGGGAATGAAATGCCTTAATTACCGCTGTTGCACCTGCCGGGGCGCGCAGGGCGGGATTTTGCGGTAAAAAACTGAACGCAGCGTATAGCAAGCCGCAGCACTAATCGACTGCTGGCGTTAGAGAAGTTGTCGGGGCATTGCCCCTCTTTGTTTAAAGTTAGGTAAATTTATTCAAATTTACTGATAGTGGCATGCCGTTTGATAGGAGTTACTCTGAAAAATTGCCCGATTCGGTTGCCGCGAGATCTTCTGATACTTAAGCTAAATTTCACTTGAAATCACAGGCGAATAAATAATCAGGTCCAGTGATAAAAATACCGGAATGGCTCAGGTGGGCGTGACGCTTTCTAAACGCTTAAGACATGCCGCAACCCTGCGGATTACGATGATAGATGCATGCCTTGACCCTGCGGATTTCGCTGGGCTTGTTCAAAATCGGACCCCAATGCCCATTGGTCATTTTAGCTATACAGTAGTAAATACATATTATTTCAATATGAAACTAATAAGCCACCAGGCGAAAAATAGCCGGTAAAGCTTTCCCTAAAGCCTGTGTTATATCTCACTCATTACTGTGCTCTTACGGAGAAGTGGTTATGCGTCCTGTGGTTTCTTATGTCCTGATTGCGGCTGTGGCTGGTTTTGTCGGCGCCAGCTTTTCTAAAGCGCCTGAACTGATCGATAAAATTGCCAGTCGTGCCGATCCGGCCAGCGACCCGGCGGGTTTCTGGTCGACGCCAGCGATTGAAGGCTATGGCAAAATGCACTACGAGCCGAACGTGGCATACAAGCCGAACGTCAACGACAGCAATAAAATCGTCTTCCAGATAACCAAAGCGGAGAACGGCCCGAACGATCCGAACCTCGGTTTGGAGCGCGTGGCGCGCGTGGTCAATCTGTACGTGGCTTCCGGCGTTCCAGCAGAAAAACTGAAGTTTGTGGTTTCGGTCACCGGCGACGGCACGCCAGCAATGCTGAACAACGAGCAGTATCATAAGCAGTTCGGTATGGATAACCCGAACCTGAAGCTGATTGCTGCGCTGCGCGAGAAGGGCGTGGACGTATCGGTGTGCGACCAGTCGGTGGCTTTCCACCACTATAAACCCGAGTGGATTGATAAATCCGTTACCCATGCGCTCTCCAGCCCGACGACCGTTTCCACCCTCGAAAACCAGGGCTACGCCTTCCTGTCAATGTAACCCCGCGCTGCGGGCCACCTGGCCCGCTTCTTCTGATAAATTCCTTTTTCGATTTAAGTGAAATATTTCCTGGCCCTGACAGCGTCAGATTATTCCCAAAACGGCTGAGAGGTGTACAATTGGCAGGTGCTTTACCAGGGCATAACTCGCACTTTTAAACATACCCTCCATCTTGCACGCTGCAGGTGTGTTGGCTGCACTCGCTCACCCCGGTCACTGACTGGAGTAAGCTCCCGGGGATCTCCTCACTTGCCGCCTTCCTGCAACATGAAATTTATTGGGTATCAACGCGCATAAAAAATTATAAGGCGCTGATGATGATGCTTCTCACCGAGGTGAGTCCATGCTGAGGCTTACCCGCCCCAAAACGGACTTGCGCACGCTTATAACCTTGCTGGCGGTCGCCAGCATTGTGATCACTCTCGCCAATTCTCTGTACGCCAGCTGGCGTGTGCAGCGCGATGTGCTGATCGGTAATACGCTGGAAGCCAACCGGGTTTACGCCACCAAGCTGGCGTCGACCACCGAGGTGTTTTTCCAGCTGGCGCAATCACAGCTCTCTTACAGCGCTAAAGTGTTGGGCAGCGGGCTGGAAGATGACGACAGGCTACAGCAGGAAGTGGATCGCCTGCGCGAGCAAACCAACAGCTTTAACTCGGTGGTGATTGTTGATGCTAACGGCTGGGTGCGCGCTATTTCGCCGGAATCACTGATGCTGAAGGGCATGCACCTCAGTTCGGCTGCGGCAAAACAGGCGCTGGCCGAGCGCAAACCGCTGATCAGCCAGCCGAGCATGTCTGCTGCCAATAATCTGCTGGTGTTTGTCTCCTGGCCAATCTGGTCAAAAACCGGCACGTATCTCGGCTATGTTGGCGGCTCTATCTATCTGAAGAAAAAAAGCATTCTGAACGTGCTGCTCGGTGAGCAGTTCTATCGTGATGGCTCAACGCTGTACGTCATCGACGGTAAAAATCAGGTGCTGTATCACCAGGACCGCCAGATGGTCGGCAAAACCATCAACCCGTTAATCAGCAATGACCAGCGCAGCAAAGCCAGCAACGGCAACAGGGAAGTCAGCGCTGATAATGGTGAGGCGATGCTGGCAGGTTACGCTAACGTCCCGACCGCTGGCTGGACCATCGTCACGCTCAAGCCGACGCTGGCTACGCTGGCGCCGCTCAACAGCCTGCTGCTGCAGGTGCTGAAACATTCGGTGCCGTTTGCTCTGCTGACGCTGATTCTGGCCCTGATCCTCGCCCAGCGCATTGCGCTACCGCTGTGGCAGCTGGCGCGTAAAGCCAGCCAGATGGATACGCAAAACGTTTCGAAAGAGATCAACAGCATCCGCTCCTGGTATTACGAAGCCTCGCAGATTAAGCGGGCAATGCTGGCGGGGATCGCCCTGATGCAGGACAAAATCGGCCGACTGAAAAGCGAAGTGCAGACCGACCCGATGACCGAACTGCTGAATCGCCGTGGCCTGAATGCGGTGCTGGAATACTTCCAGGCCACCAGCCAGTCGTTCGCGGTACTGGCGCTGGATATCGACTACTTTAAGCGCGTTAATGACACCTTTGGTCATGATGCGGGCGATACGGTGATTAAAACCGTGGCGCGCCAGCTGCAGCAGGGGGCCAGACAGACTGATGTCATCTGTCGTAACGGCGGCGAAGAGTTTCTGATGATCCTGCCGGGCGCCGATCGCGAAGTGGCCATGATGATCGCGGAGCGCGTGCGCTGCCGTATTGAAGGGTTCGATCTGGAGCAGGTCGGGCATATCACCATTTCTGTCGGAGTGGCATTCTGGGCTGCGAAAAATGCCGTCGCCATGGAGCACACCTTCAAGCAGGCGGATGATGCGCTTTACCGCGCTAAAAACGCCGGGCGCAATCAGGTGATTGTGGCAAAAAACAGCACCGAACAGCCTGCTGTTGTACAGCCCCTTCCGCATTAAGCGTTCGCGCGCAGCGCCCCAGACGACACTGCAGGGGCGCTGCGTTTCAGGTACACTTTCCCCCACTCATTCTCAGGCAAGGACTTACCATGCTGGAACTTATAATGCAGTGGTATCGCCGCCGTTTTAGCGATCCCCAGGCCATTGCGCTGCTGGCGATCCTGATCGCTGCTTTCTGCATCCTGTTTTTCTTTAATGGCCTGCTGGCGCCGCTGCTGGTGGCAATCGTATTGGCTTTCCTGCTGGAGTGGCCCACGGTCAGGCTCGAGCGGCTTGGCTGCTCGCGTACCTGGGCGGTGACGCTGGTACTGATCGTCTTTGCCACCCTGATCCTGATATTGCTGCTGGTGGTGGTGCCGGTCGCCTGGCAGCAGGGCATCAACCTCGCCCATGAGATGCCGACCATGCTGACGCGGCTGTATCAGTTCGCTACCCGTCTGCCGGAGCGTTTCCCAACGCTGATGGATGTCGGCATTATCGATATTGTGGTGGAAAATCTGCGCAGCCGCCTGAGCGGCATGGGCGACCAGCTGGTGAAATATTCTCTGGCTTCGCTGGTTGGGCTGATGACGCTGGCTATCTATCTGGTGCTGGTGCCGCTGATGGTGTTCTTCCTGCTGAAGGACAAAGATCAGATGCTGGACGCCATTCGTCGCGTGCTGCCGCGCAATCGCGGTCTTGCCGGGCAGGTATGGGTTGAGATGAACCAGCAGGTGTCGAACTACATTCGCGGCAAGGTGCTGGAGATGGTGGTGGTCGGCATCGCCAGCTGGATTGGCTTCCTCGCTATCGGTATGAACTATGCGCTGCTGATGGGCGTGCTGGTCGGTATCTCGGTGCTGATCCCCTACGTCGGGGCAATGGCGGTCACCATTCCGGTGATTGGCGTGGGGCTGGGTCAGTGGGGGCTGTCCGGAGATTTTTGGACCATGATTATCGTCTATCTGGTGATTCAGGCGCTGGATGGCAATGTACTGGTGCCGATACTGTTCTCAGAAGCGGTAAACCTGCATCCGCTGGTGATCATTCTGTCGGTGGTGATTTTCGGCGGGCTATGGGGATTCTGGGGGGTGTTCTTTGCCATACCGCTCGCCACACTGGTGAAAGCGGTGGTGCATGCCTGGCCGGATGAACTGGCTAAATCGTAGAAGGTTTATCAAGGGCCGATCGAAAAGACGATCGGCCCCGACGTTTGCGGGTCGGCCCGCAGGTTCAAATCACGCCGACTGCAGGTAATCCATCACGATATCGTGGTGGTTACTGGTCTTGAAATCATCGAAAACTTTCTCAACTTTACCATCAGTGCCGATCAGGAAACTGATGCGGTGGATGCCGTCATAGGTCTTGCCCATAAAGGTTTTTTCGCCCCAGATACCAAACTGCTCGCAGACCTGATGGTCTTCATCAGACAGCAGAGTGAAGTTCAGCAGCTCTTTCTCGACGAAGCGTGAGAGCTTCTCCGGCTTATCGGTGCTGATACCTAATACTTCAACCCCGGATTTTTTCAGCTCGTCCATGCTATCGCGCAGACCGCATGCCTGTACGGTACAGCCTGGCGTCATCGCTTTCGGGTAGAAATATACCAGAACGCGCTGTCCCTGGAAGTCGGTTAAATTTACCTGTTCGCCGTCCTGGTCGGGCAAGCTAAATTTCGGTGCAGTATCACCGGCTTTCAGTGGATTCATCACTACTCTCCATTTTTATCATCATGCTAGGGGTAAAATTCACGCGCTTCCCACGTGCAGGTTAAGGATTACGCGCCGTGGTGAGAAACCGCCTTAATAGTGCCTTGAGCATGGAGTTCTGTACATAGCCGGTTGAACGCTTGCTCGATTAATGACGCATCCTGGCTGGCCGGGCTATGGGCGGTTAACTGAATATAGAGCAAAGGCGGCTGGTTTTCTTGTGCAGGCTGTGTGCGTGACACCAGCTCGGCAATATTCATCTGATGCGAATCAAACAGATCGGTAAAGCGCTCAATGATGTGCGGGGAGTCGATGACCTCCACCTGCACCCACACCGTGGCGGGCAGGGGCGGTCGCGTACTGGCGCTGGTGCGCTTCATCACAATGAGCAGCTCCAGCTCTGCCCCCTTTAACGGCAGCGTCGATTCAATCAGGGTGATGGCGTTCCAGCTGCCGGACAGCAGCATGATAAAGGTAAACTCGTCACCCAGCATAGCCAGCCGGCTATCTTCAATATTGCACCCGCAGCTGCTGACGTGACGGGTGATAGTATTGACGATCCCCGGGCGGTCAACCCCAAGGGCAGTGATAACCAAATGGTGTTGCGATGACTGCGACAAAATCAATCTTCCTGTGCAAATGCTAATAACCATAAGGTAAACATAAAAAAAACTGCTGACAAGCGCTTGAGCCGTGCTGCGCGCTTGCTTTTACTGCACGGTCAAACGTACCATGAAGCACTTGTTTGTCGAGGGGATGGCTAATGTTCACGGGAAGTATTGTTGCACTCGTAACGCCGATGGATGACAAAGGTAATGTCTGCCGTGCGAGTCTGAAAAAACTGATTGATTACCATATTGCCAGCGGCACCGCGGCAATTGTTTCTGTAGGAACGACCGGCGAGTCCGCCACCCTGAGCCATGATGAACATGGTGACGTGGTGATGTTGACACTGGAACTGGCCGATGGCCGTATCCCTGTTATTGCCGGCACCGGTGCAAACGCCACTGCGGAAGGCGTCTCTCTGACCAAACGTTTCGAAAATTCTGGCGTTGTTGGCTGCCTGACCGTCACGCCGTACTACAACCGTCCGACGCAGGAAGGGTTGTATCAGCACTTCAAAACCATCGCGGAAAGCACCGAGCTGCCGCAGATGCTGTACAACGTACCGTCACGTACCGGCACGGATTTGCTGCCGGAAACCGTCGGTCGCCTGGCCAAAATTAAAAATATTATCGGAATCAAAGAGGCCACCGGGAACTTATCGCGGGTTAGTCAGATCCAAGAGCGGGTAAATGAAGACTTTATTCTGGTGAGCGGCGATGATGCCACCTCGCTCGACTTCATGCACCTGGGCGGGCACGGCGTGATTTCCGTTACGGCAAACATTGCCGCACGTGAAATGGTCGAGCTTTGCGCTCTGGCGCAGCAGGGCAACTTTGCCGAAGCGCGCATTCTGAACCAGCGCCTGATGCATCTGCATCACAAGCTGTTTGCTGAACCGAATCCTATCCCGGTGAAATGGGCCGCGAAACGATTAGGATTAATAGCAACCGATACGCTGCGTCTGCCAATGACGCCGCTGACCGATGCCGGTCGTCCGGTTGTTGAGCAGGCACTGAAAAACGCTGGCCTGCTTTAAATTTAGGGAGAATTAATGGCTTACTCAGTACAAAAGTCCACGGTAGCGAAAGTGGTGGGACTGTCGTTGGTTATGCTGCTGGCAGCATGTTCTAACGACCAGCGTTACAAGCGTCAGGTGAGCGGTGACGAATCCTACCTGCAGGCAGCCGATCTTAGCGATCTGCGCGCGCCTGCTGGCATGATCCTGCCGATTCAAAATGGCGACTTTGATATTCCGTCGGTCAACCCTAATGGGCAGGTAGGCAAGCAGCTGGACATTCGTCCGCCAGCGCAGACGCTGGCACTGATGAACGGCACCCGCAGCCAGTTTGCCGGTAACACCGGTACGCTGATGGTCGACAGCCGCAGCGCTATCTGGCCGCAGGTTGTTGACGCGGTGCAGTTACTGAAGTTCCCGATTGCCGACCGTCAGGATGCGCGTCAATCCCTGACCACCGACTGGGTACAGTGGAACCGTGCTGATGAAGATAATCAGTACCGTGGCCGCTATCAGCTGAGCGTGCAGCCGCAGGCAGGCCAGCAGGTTCTGATGGTGAAACTGCTTGAGCTGCAGCAGCAGGATAAAGCAGTGACTTCGCCAGTGCAGATCCAGCGTTACACCGCCCAGATGCTGAACGAAATCAGCGCCACCATGGATAAGGTTGAAACCACACGTGAAGATGCCGCTGCCAGCCGCAGCCCAACGCAAATTGACGTGCAGAGCGGTGCCGATGATACCGGCCTGCCTAATCTGATCCTGCGTGCACCGTTCAACGTGGTCTGGCAGCGCCTGCCGGCAACGCTGAAACGCGTTGGTATGGAAGTGACCGACAACAACCGCTCACAGGGTAGCCTGAACGTGACTTATAAAGCGCCAGGCAGCAATACCTTCGACGAACTGGGTGCCAAGGATCCAGAACTGAAAAACGGCGACTACAAACTTCAGGTCGGTGACCTCGATAACCGTAGCAGCCTGCAGTTCCTCGACCCTAAAGGTCACCCGCTCACCCAGTCGCAGAACGATGCGCTGGTGGCGGTGTTCCAGGCCGCATTCAGCAAGTAAGCCACAAGGCCGGAAACTTCCGGCCTTTTTATTTACGTCTGACGTAAACGATTGCTTCGGTTTTTTACCCGCGGAACATATAATTCCGCCAGGCAAAATATTAACGGCCCGGTTCAGCCGGTCCGACAGTAACAGTTCATTATCGTTTGGAGTTAAACAAGATGCAGAAAAAAGCTGAGTTGTATCGCGGCAAAGCGAAAACCGTTTACAGCACCGAAAACCCGGATCTGTTGGTACTCGAATTCCGTAACGATACGTCAGCGCTGGACGGTGAGCGCATCGAACAGTTTGACCGTAAGGGAATGATTAACAACAAGTTCAATTATTTCATCATGACCAAACTGCAGGAAGCCGGTATCCCAACGCAGATGGAAGCCCTGCTCTCTGACAACGAAGCGCTGGTGAAGAAGCTGGATATGGTGCCGGTTGAGTGTGTGGTCCGTAACCGTGCGGCTGGCTCGCTGGTAAAACGTCTGGGCGTGGAAGAGGGGATGATCCTCAACCCACCGCTGTTTGACCTGTTCCTGAAAGACGATGCGAAACACGATCCGATGGTGAATGAGTCCTACTGCGAAACCTTCGGCTGGGTAAACAGAGAGAACCTGGCGCGCATGCGTGAGCTGACCTACAAAGCGAACGACGTACTGAGCAAGCTGTTCTCTGACGCGGGCCTGATCCTCGTTGACTTCAAGCTGGAGTTTGGCCTGTTCAAAGGCGAAGTGGTGCTGGGCGATGAGTTCTCCCCGGACGGTGCACGCCTGTGGGACAAAGAGACGCTGAACAAGATGGATAAAGACCGCTACCGTCAGAGCCTCGGTGGCCTGATTGAAGCCTATGAAGAAGTGGCTAATCGTCTGGGCGTGAAGCTCGACTAACCCGCTATTTTGAGGTCGGGTGCGCCCGGCCTTCCTCAGCCTTTTGCGCAAAATCCTCTTCCGTTTCCGCGTTTTCTGGTTTTCCCCGCTGCGTCAGACTAAAATCCACATACGCTGTTTTGAGCGATCATGAGGATAACTGTATGCGTTGGCAAGGGCGTCGCGAAAGCGACAATGTAGAAGATCGCCGTAACGAGTCCGGAACCGTCGGCGGTGGGCGTATGCGTATTCCCCGTGGTAAAGGCGGAATTATTCTGCTTATCGTGGTGGTGGTGGCCAGCTATTACGGTTACGACCTCTCGCCGCTGTTGGGCGGGGACGGCACGCAGATGACACAAACTTCCCAGCAGCAGCGCAAGGCCAGCCCGAAAGAGGATGAAGCGGCGCAGTTTACCCGCACCATCTTTGCCATGACTGAAGATACCTGGCAGCAGCTGTTCCAGCAGATGGGGAAACAGTGGAAAGCCCCAACGCTGGTGATGTACCGCAATCAGACGCAGACCGCCTGCGGCGGCGGCCAGGCGGCGATGGGGCCGTTCTACTGCCCCGGCGACAGCAAAGTCTATATCGACCTCTCTTTCTATGACGAAATGAAAAATAAACTCGGTGCGGGTGGAGAATTCGCCCAGGGCTACGTGATCGCCCATGAAGTTGGTCACCACGTCCAGCACCTGCTTGGCATTGAGCAGAAAGTTCGCCAGATGCAGCAGGGTGCCAGCCAGACTCAGGTGAATCAGCTGTCGGTGAAGATGGAACTGCAGGCGGACTGTTTTGCCGGCGTCTGGGGCCACTATATGCAGCAGCAGAACGTGCTGGAAACCGGTGACCTCGAATCGGCCCTGAATGCAGCCCAGGCGATCGGTGACGATCGTCTGCAGCAGCGCGGCCAGGGGCGCGTGGTGCCGGACAGCTTTACCCACGGCACTTCACAGCAGCGCTACACCTGGTTTAAAAAAGGCTTCGATGGCGGAAATCCTGGCCAGTGTAATACCTTTGCCGGTTAAACGCGGGTGAGTGAGTGGCGCGACGGCACGGCCCGGCTGCAGTGCCAGGGCTGGCGACGACTGTTGGTGCTCAGCGGGACAGCGCAATGGAGTGAACAGCAGGCTGCAGGCTTGATGGAACAGCTGCCCGGCGACTGGTTGTGGGTTGGCGAGCCGTCGCATAGCGTGCAAAGCTGCGCGCCATCTGCTATTCGCACGCTGCTGGGGCGCGAGTTCCACCACGCGGTATTTGACGCCCGCAGCGGTTTTCACGCCGAAGCGCTGGCCGCCCTGGCCGGAACGCTACAGGCGGGCAGCTGGCTGCTGCTGCTGGTCCCGGAGTGGGACCACTGGGCGCAGCAGCCTGACGAGGATTCACTGCGCTGGAGCGAGCGCGATGCGCCGTGCGCCACCCCGCGTTTTATTCAGCGTCTGCAGCAGCTGATACAGGCCGATGCCCGGGCCGTGCTCTGGCGAGAAAATCACCCCCTGATACTACCCGTCGCTGAAGCCGTGCCGCAGTGGCTGCCGGACGATGGCAGCCTGCAGCAGCAGCAAATCCTGGCAAAACTTCTGCACGCGTCTCCTGGTGTTCAGGCGATCACCGCTGCGCGCGGGCGCGGCAAGTCTGCGCTGGCGGGCATGCTGGCCGCGCGCTGGCCGGGGCGCTGCCTGGTCACCGCGCCGGGCAAGGTGTCCACCGAGGTACTGGCGCAGTTTGCCGGTGATGCCTTTCATTTTATCGCGCCCGACCGCCTGCTGGCCGAAGCGGCGCTGCATCAGCCCGGCGTGGACTGGCTGCTGATTGACGAGGCGGCGGCGATTCCCACGCCGCTGCTGCACCAGCTGGTTGCGCTGTTTCCGCGCGTGCTGCTGACCACCACGGTGCAGGGTTATGAAGGCACCGGGCGTGGCTTCCTGCTGAAATTCTGCGCCGCGCTGCCCAATGTGACGCTGCATCAGCTCGATACTCCACTACGCTGGGCGGAGAACGATCCGCTGGAGTCTTTTATCAGCGATGCGCTGCTGTTTGATGACCGGGAGGTCGAGCCGCAGCATGGCAGCATGGATTACGTGGCGCTGGAACAGCCCGACTGGGGGCGGCAGCCTGCGCGAATGGCAGCGGTATATCAGCTGCTGACCAGCGCGCACTACCGCACTTCGCCGCTCGATCTGCGGCGCATGATGGATGCGCCCGGCATGCATTTTAGCGCTGCGCTGCAGGGCGACAGCGTGCAGGGAGCGCTATGGCTGGTGGATGAGGGCGGCCTGAGCGCGGCGCTGTCCAGCGCCGTCTGGGCCGGAACCCGCCGCCCGCGTGGCAATCTGGTGGCGCAGTCGCTGGCGGCGCATGCCGGGCAGGTCGCCGCGCCGCAGCTGCGCTCCAGGCGCATCAGCCGGATTGCGGTCGCCGCCGCGCTGCGCGGGCAGGGCATCGGTCAGCAGCTGGTGGCGGGCTGTCAGCAGCAGGCGCAGGGGCTGGATTATCTGTCAGTCAGCTTTGGCTTCACCTCAGCGCTCTGGCAGTTCTGGCAGCGCTGCGGTTTTCAGCTGGTGCGTATCGGCAGCGTGCGCGAGGCCAGCAGCGGCTGCTTCAGCGCGATGGCGATTCTGCCGCTCAGCCCCGCAGGACAGCAGCTGGCACAGCGTGCCGCGCAGCGCTTCGAGCGGGCAGGGGCGTGGTTACGTCGTCAGCTGCCCGGAGAAGAGCTGCCGCTCGCGACGCACTGCTATGCAGATATTGATGAGGATGACTGGCGTGAGCTGGCCGGTTTCGCCTGGGCACAGCGGCCGTTTGAAGCCAGCCTGGCCGCGCTGGGCAGGCTGGTCAGCCAGCGGCCCTGCGCACTGCCGCTGCTGAGTGCCGCTCTTCTGCAGCAACAACGCAGTGCTGAAGTGATAGCCAGGGCGAAACTCTCCGGGCGTAAAGCGCTGCTGGCCGCACAGCGCCAGGAAGCCCGGCAGGGGCTGATGGCGCTGGATGCTCAGCAGGCCGATCGGTGGCGCCAGTGGCTTGACTCGTTGCAATAAATTCAACGTCATCGTCAAAAACCGTTCATTTTCTTCCGCGCTCCACCTGATCTACGGCGACGATGACAGGACGCTGCCGCTCTCTCACGCGGTTGCGGCGGAAGCGCGTTTAACGGCGCTGGGAGGGGATGTAACCCTGGATATCGTCGACGATCTACCGCATGCGGTGGATGACCGCGCGATGCAGTTGGCGCTCGATCGCCTGCGGTTTACCGTGCCGCGCCGCTATTTTGACGAAGCCTTGGGCGGCGCAACGCCGGGCGAGGATGAGGTGATTGCGTTAGTGTAGGTTCATGCCGGGCAGTACAGCTACCCGGCATCGCTATTTTCCTTCATTGCCCATGGCTTCACGCAGAATGTTATTGATACGCGTCTGATAGCCCGGCCCTTTGCTCTCAAGCCAGTAAAGAACATCTGCGTCGATACGCACCGTTTTTTGTACTTTTTTTGGCCGATAAAACCTGCCGCGTTCAGCCGTTGACCATGCTTTGTCCTTTAACTCTGGCGCATCGCTGGTATCAATGTCTTTGGCCTGAATCGTTGCCAGCTCATTCAGTTGCTCTAGCTTTCCTACCATTGTCTGTATCTCCCGATCTCTTTTGGCAGCGCTTTACGAGCGGAAATTATCCGTATGTTGTCGTTCCGATCGGTGCTGACAACCAGCAAAACCACGCAGCCTTTAATTTCACCCAAATGCTGCCATCTTTCTTCGCCATAAATTTCAGACAGATCGCGGGTAGAGAGAATGTTGGGATCGTCAAAGACCTCACAGGCAAGCTCAAAGCTTATTTTGTGCTTATCTAAATTGTGCTGTGCTTTCTTTGAGTCCCACTCGTAAGTGTACCCATGGTGTAAGTATAGCAAAGGCATTCCCTATCCCTGTAGTGACATTCCTGTCACTACAAAATAGAGCAAATTTTATGCGCAGCAACGCCAGCCCCGGATAAAAAAAAGGGGCTGAGCGGAGTTTCACAAATTGAAATTAAATGCGGGTAGTAGGCTACTTCTTTTTCGGCCAGTCGTCTTCATCATCCCACTTATCGTTGAAATCACGATGCGGAGGCAGCTCAGGCTTGTTATCGAGAAACTTTTTATGGTCGATTCGCTTCAGGTCTTTGTAGACATTCATCAGAATGCCGACCATCAGCAGGATCACCAGTATCCACCAGTAATGCTTCAAAAATTCCATATCTTCACCCCAGATCGCTTAGGCGATCAGCTGTTCCATAATCCGCTGATACATGCGGCTTAACAGCTGCAGATCGGCGGCTTTTACACACTCATTGATCTTATGAATGGTTGCGTTCACCGGACCCAGTTCTACTACCTGTGCGCCCATGCGGGCAATAAAGCGCCCGTCAGAGGTGCCACCGGTGGTGAGCAGCTGCGGTCTGATCTCATTATAGTGCTCAACCGCGTTAACTACCGCATCCACCAGCTTACCGCGTGAGGTCAGGAACGGCTGACCGGACACTTTCCACTCAATGCTGTAGCGCAGCTGATGGCGGTCCAGCAGTTCCTGCACGCGCTGAACGATCAGCTCGTCGGTCAGTTCGGTGCTAAAGCGGAAATTGAACTGCACAAAGCAGTCACCGGGGATGACGTTATTGCTACCGGTGCCGGCCTGCACGTTGGCAATCTGCATGCTGGTCGGTGGGAAGAATTCATTGCCCTGGTCCCACTCGGTGGCCACCAGCTCATTCAGCGCGGGCATGGCACGGTGTACCGGGTTATCTGCGAGGTGCGGATAAGCCACATGGCCCTGCACACCGTGAATGGTCAGATTGGCGGTCATGGAGCCGCGACGGCCATTTTTCACCACATCGCCCACCACTTCGGTGCTCGACGGCTCGCCCACCAGGCAGTAATCCATGCGTTCGTTGCGCGCCATCAGCGCTTCCACTACCTTCACCGTGCCGTTAGTGGCGCTGGCCTCTTCATCAGAGGTGATCAGGAAAGCCAGTCGGCCTTTGTGGTTTGGATGCGCGGCGACAAAGCGCTCGGCGGCCACGGTCATCGCTGCCAGTGAACCTTTCATATCAGCCGCGCCGCGGCCAAACAGCATGCCGTCGCGGATGGTGGGTTCAAACGGCGGGTTGATCCAGCGGTTAGCATCGCCGGTCGGCACCACGTCGGTGTGGCCGGCAAACGCCAGGGTTTCACCCTGACCGCGCCATGCCCAGAAGTTCAGGGTATCGCCGATGTTCATCGGCTCAATAGTGAAGCCCAGCGCCTGCAGGCGGGCAATCAGAATAGCCTGACAACCGGCATCATCCGGGCTGAGGGAAGGGCGACGAATAAGCTGCTGCGTCAGCTCAATGACCGGACAGTACATGATTATGACTTCTCCTGAATAAACGGCTGCCAGGTGGCTTCGCTGAAGCCCAGCAGCATAGTGCCGTCCGGCGCACAGAGCAACGGACGTTTGATGATTGCCGGCTGTGCCAGCATTAGATCGCGTGCGGCTGCGGGATTATTCACCGCATTGCGCACCGCCTCATCCAGCTTGCGCCAGGTGGTGCCGCGCGTGTTGAGCAGCGCTTCCCATCCCAGGGTGTCAATAAAGGACTGCAACAGGGCCGCATCCAGCCCGTCGGCGCGGTAGTCGTGGAACTGATAGTCCACGCCCTGTGCTTCCAGATATTTGCGGGCTTTCTTGATGGTGTCGCAGTTTTTGATGCCGTACATCGTCAGCGAGGTTTTTGCGGTGCTGTCTGTCATAACGCGGGTCCCTGTACTTGAGGCGGCGCGGTGAGCGTATTTAAGGGGCCACGGTCACCGCACCTTGCTAATCAGTTAATTGGCAAATAATGCCTCAGTACGGGGTTTCGATCCAGACTGCCAGCGTTACGGCCTTCTGAACAGCGCAAAGCTGCGTCCCTCCAGCTCAAAATCCTTCTCGCGGGTAATCACCATGCCGGGTTGTGCCGTGGAGCTGGTGGTGATCTCCAGCACCCAGCCGCCTTCACCAAACTGCGGAATGCGGAAGGGAACGTTGCCTTCAAACGGGTTGAACAGCATCAGCACGTCATGCCAGATCTCTTCCTCCTGCTGTAGGTCGGCGCGTGAGAGATAAACGCCCAGCGTGGTGCCATGCTCCCAGTGCTCGGGCAGCTGGAAGCCGCCCCCGGCGTTGAACCATTTTATCTCCATGCCGTCGCGCCAGCTCTCGCGCCGCAGCAGCGGTTGCGCAGCGCGCAGCGTCAGCAGATGGCGGGTGTATTCATGTAACTCATCGTCAGCTGGGCGGCGATTTTCCCAGTGGACCCACGAGATCTCGCTGTCCTGACAGTAGCCGTTGTTGTTGCCCTGTTGGCTGCGGCCAAACTCGTCGCCCGCCAGCAGCATCGGCGTGCCGTGGGAGAACAGCAGCGTGGCGAGGAAGTTGCGTTTCTGCCGGTCGCGCAGGGCGTTGATGGTCTCATCGTCGGTTGGCCCTTCGGCGCCGAAGTTATATGAACGGTTGTCGTTGTGGCCGTCGTTATTGTCCTCGCCGTTGGCTTCATTGTGCTTCTCATTCCAGCAAACAAGGTCATTGAGAGTAAAGCCATCATGGGCGGTGATAAAGTTGATGCTGGCCGACGGGCGGCGCCCGCGCTGGTCGTACAGATCGCCGGAGCCGAGCAGGCGTGCGGCAAAATCGCTGGAGACATTGTCGCCGTGCCAGTATTCGCGCACGGTGTCGCGATACTTGTCGTTCCATTCGCCCCAGCCCGGCGGGAAGCCGCCAACCTGATAACCCCCGGGACCAATGTCCCACGGCTCGCCAATCAGCTTCAGTTTTGACAGCACCGGGTCCTGCATAATGGCGTCGAAGAAGCCGCCGCGCGGGTCGAAGCCCTGCGGTTCGCGCCCGAGAATCGTCCCCAGGTCGAAGCGGAATCCGTCGATATGCATCGATTCCGCCCAGAAGCGCAGAGAGTCCAGCACCATCTGCAGCACGCGCGGATGCGAGGTATTCACGGTGTTGCCGGTGCCGGTGTCATTGATGTAATAGCGATGTTCTTCCGGCAGCGTGCGGTAGTAGGAGTAGTTGTCGATGCCCTTAAAAGAGAGCGTCGGGCCAAGCTCGTTGCCCTCCGCCGTGTGGTTATACACCACGTCAAGGATCACCTCGACACCCGCATCATGGAAGGCGCGCACCATATCGCGGAAGCCCTGAATACCCGCCGGCCCGTAATAGCGTGAGGCCGGGGCAAAGAACGCCAGCGTGTTATAGCCCCAGAAGTTTTTCAGCCCTTTATCCAGCAGGTGCTGATCGTCCGGGAACCAGTGCACCGGCAGCAGCTCCACCGAGGTAATGCCGAGGTTTTTGATGTAGTCGACGGTTGCCGGGTGCCCCATGCCTTCATAGGTGCCGCGCAGGGCTTCTGGCAGCGCCGGATTAAGCTGGGTGAAGCCTTTGACGTGCGCCTCATAGATCACCGCATCCGACCAGGCAATTGCCGGGCGATTTTCGTCGTGCCAGTTGAACTCCTCCGGGTCGATCACTTTGCACTTGGGCATAAACGGCCCGCTGTCGCGCGTGTCAAAGGTCAGGTCTTTATCTTCGTGCTCAAGATCGTAGGCAAAGCAGGCTGCATCCCATTCAATGTCGCCCACCAGCTCGCGCGCGTAAGGGTCAATCAGCAGCTTATGGTGATTAAAGCGATGGCCGTTTTCCGGCTCATAAGGACCGTAGACGCGGTAGCCATACAGCGCTCCCGCCTGCAGGCCCGGCACAAAGCCGTGCCACACCTCATTGGTGTATTCCGGCAGCGTCAGGCGTGCAATTTCGTTTTTGCCGCTGGCGTCATACAGGCAAAGTTCTACCCGTTCGGCGTGAGCGGAGAACAGGGCGAAATTCACCCCGTTCTCCTCAACGTTGGCACCCAGACGATAGCTGTAACCCGCGGTTATTTCATAAAGCTGACTGTCTGACATGCTCTCTCCCCATCGTGCAAGTTATGTAGCGACGTTGACGCTGATAGAGGTCAGCGTATGGCGATGAAAATGGCCGGGAAAAGTCCGGTCAGGGTGGTTTCTAAACGTTCGCTGCTGGTTATCTCCTCGCCGTTGAAAATATTACGGTAGCGGCGCTGGGTTAGCCCGGCAGGCAGTGCGATATCGACGTTAACCTGGGACGTAGCGGCAAAACCGTTTTGCACGGCGCTGAACACCAGGCGCGGCGCGATGGCGATCAGCGCGTCGCTGGCGTCCACTCTTGCCCAGGCGATGAGATGATCCTGCTCAGCATTGGCGGCCGCGAGCGGCAGATAGTCACCGCGGCGAAACAGCGCCGGCAACTGCTGGCGGATTGCCAGCAGGCTGGCGATCGTGTGCTGGTTTAGCTGCCCGCTCAGCCAGCTTGCCTCCCCGGTTGATATCGGGAACTGCTGCCCGGCCAGCATGCGCTCCAGCGCGGGATAATCGGGTTCGCGGCGGTTATCGGGGTCGATCAGGCTGAAGTCCAGAGTTTCGCTGCCCTGATAGATATCCGGCACGCCCGGCGCCGTCAGTTTTACCACCGTCTGCGTCAGGCTGTTGACCAGCCCGGCGCGCACAAAGGGCTGCAGCGAGCGGGTAAAGTCCTGCAAAAATGTCAGGTTAGCCGGGGAGAGCAGGTGGTGGGCGTAGTCGAGCACCGCCTTTTCATAGGCATCATTGCTGTCAACCCAGCTGGTGCGCAGTTTGGCTTCGCGCAGCGCTTTCTCCACGTAGGCTTGGAAGCGTTCATCCAGCGCCCTGAGTCCCGCTTCGTCATCCGGCTGCAGCGTGGCGGGCCAGACGCCGGCCAGCGCCTGGTACAGCATCCACTCTCCGGCGGGTTTTGGCGCCGGGCCGTCGGCCAGCAGCGTGACCTGGGCCTGATTCATCTGGCGCCAGCGCATAACGCAGGCTGCCCAAATGTCCGGGGCTTCGGTCAGGGTGTAGAGCCGCGCGCGGGCATCTTCGCCGCGCTTGGTATCGTGGGTGGTGGTGCCGGACAGCGCATCCGGCTGGCGCGCCAGCCGCGTCTGCATCTCCGCGTGGAAGCGGTCGATTGAGAAGGTGCGCGGCAGCGGTTCAGCACCCACTTCATTCAGCGCCAGCGCCATGTTCTGGCGAAAGAACAGCGTATCCTCCACCGATTTTGCCATCAGCGGCCCGGTGAGCTGCTGAAAACGGCTGCGCAACTCATCCGCCGTGGCGCGCTGTTCCTCTGCCACTTCTCCGTTCAGCACCTGCAGCAGAAATGCCAGCGCGCTGGCCTCCGGCGCATACGCGCTGGCGCTGAGTTTTTGCGCAGTCTGCTGTAGCAGTGCGCGGCTGTCGCCAGGCATGCCCTTCGGGGTGCCGTAAGTGCGGTACACCGGGAAGGCAATCAGCAGCTCACGCAGCGCCAGGCGTAAGGCCTGCGCATCCGGTGCCTGGCCGTCGGCAGCAGCGATATTGCCGAGCAGCGCCGCCAGCCGGGTGAACTCTCCGGCAAAGTTGTTCTCGACCATCAGCAGCTTGGCGGCCCGCAGTTCGGCGGCCATATTGACCGGTTTGCCGACCACTTCCTGATAAATTTTGCGTAATGCGGGCAGCTTCGCATTATCGACCAGCGCATCGGAGAGCGACGCCATAAAGTCATAGCCGGTGGTGCCGGAAATCGGCCACTCGGCGGGAATATGCTCCTCCTCCGCGAGGATTTTCTCCACCGTGATGTAGCAGTCTGCTCCGGCCTGCTGGCGCAGCGTTTCAAGGTAGCCCTGGGGATCGGCCAGGCCGTCGACGTGATCGACCCGCAGCCCGTTGACCGCGCCGCTGTGAACCAGTTCGAGGATCAGGCGATGCGTATCGGCAAACACCTGGGGATCTTCAACCCGCACGCCCACCAGGCCGGTAATCTCAAAGAAACGTCGGTAAGAGAGGTTGCTGGCCGCCTCGCGCCAGTTCATCAGCCGCCACGGCTGGCTGTCATGCAGTGCGCTGATGGCAGCCCGATCGGTCAGCTGCAACACCTCGGCCTCGCGCCCCTGCCAGCTGGCGGGTGACAGCGGGTAGAAGCTGTCGTAGCAGGCGAGGGCCGGTTTACCGGTGGTGGGGTCTGGCTTGACCGCAATCTGGCCATTTTCCAGCTCGTGTTCAAAGTCGTCGCCGAGGAAGGGCAGCGTCAGCCGCCTTGACCAGTCAATATCAAAATGGTGGGCATAACGGCTGTCAGCGCCGTGTTCGATCACGTCATACCACCAGGCGTTTTCCAGCGAGGCGGCCATATGGTTGGGTACGATATCGAGGATCAGCCCCAGCCCGGCGCGATGCAGCGCCTCAACCATGCGATCAAATCCGGCGCGGCCGCCGATCGACGGTTCGATCTGGTTGGCGTCCGTCACGTCGTAGCCGTGCGTTGAGTCGTGCGTGGCGGTGAAGATCGGCGAGGCATAAAGATGGCTGATGCCGAGCCGCTGCAGATAGGGCACCAGCGCGGCGGCGCGGTCAAAGGTCATACCATTGCGAAACTGGATGCGATAAGTGGCGATCGGGATAGTCATGCTGCTTCCTCCTTTGCCAGCCGGACGATAATGGCATTCGGTGACAGTTCCTCTGCGGCTTCAGGCCAGGCGAACAGGGTGCTGCCGGGCAGTTCCGGCAGGGCGTGTGCGCGCTCTCCTGTGTTCAGCGCCATCGACAGCGTTCCCTGCGGCCACTTCCAGCTGACGGCGAGGAAGCCGGGCGCGGTTTCAATCACACTGCCGCAATTGCCAGGGGCGTGGGCCAGCAGCGGCACCAGATGCTGGTGGCGGATGGCCAGCAGCTGCCGCGTCAGCGCCAGCCACTGCGCTCCTGCACTGCTCTCAGGCTTCTGCCAGTCGAGCTTCGAGCTGATAAAGGTTGATTCAGCGTTCGGATCGGGCACGCTCTCATCCATATGATCCTCGTGGCCGGCGAACTCTCTGGCGCGCCCTTCGCGCACCGCTCTGGCCAGCTCGCCGTGAAAATCGGTGAAGAACATAAACGGGTTAGTTTCGCCGTATTCCTCGCCCATAAACAGCAGCGGAATATGCGGCGACAGCAGCAGGGCAGCGTACAGAACCTGAGTACGCTCGCTGCCGGCCAGGCTAATCAGCCGATCGCCGCGCGCGCGGTTGCCGGTTTGGTCGTGATTCTGAATAAAGTCGACAAAGGCCACCGGCGGCTGGCTGCGGCTATCGACACCGCGTTTCTCCCCGCTCTGCGGCGACACTTCGCCCTGATAAGCAAACCCTTCGGTCAGGACGCGGGCGAGCAGTTTCTCCGGCTGTTGGGCAAAATCCTGGTAATAAGCGTGGGTTTCGCCGGTTGCCAGCACGTGCATGGCATTGTGGAAATCATCGTTCCACTCCCCGCTGAACAGCGGCGTGGATCCATCCTGCGCCCGGCGATGCAGGAACGTGACGTTGCGGCAGTCTTCGGTGGTGAGGTGGATTGGGCGGGTGGTGATTTCAGCGCGGATGCGTTCGGCAATCTCAATCAGCACGTGCTTTGGCGAGCTATCGACAATCTGGTCGATGGCGTCGAAGCGTAATCCATCCAGCTGGTACTCCTGCAGCCACCACAGCGGGGCATCGGCAATATAGCGCCGCACCGCGTCAACGTGATAGGCGATGCCGGGTCCCCACGGTGTGTTACGCGATTGATCAAAAAAGTCCGGGGCCAGCAGCGGCAGATAGTTGCCCTCCGGGCCAAAATGGTTGAGCACGATGTCCAGCACCACCGACAACCCAAGGCCGTGCGCCGCATCGACAAAGGCTTTCAGGTCGTCCGGCGTTCCGTAGGCGGAATGCGGCGCATACAGCAGCACGCCGTCATAGCCCCAGCCGCGCTCGCCGCCAAACTGCGACAGTGGCAGCAGCTCAATCACGGTGATGCCGAGTTCTGCCAGCTGCGGCAGTTTACCCATAGCGGCCTGCAAGGTGCCCTGCGGGGTAAAGGTGCCGACGTGCAGTTCATAGAACACGCTCTCTTCCCACGCTCGCCCCTGCCATCCGGCGTTTTGCCAGCGATAGCTGTGCGGATCGACGACCAGCGAAGGGCCGTTAACGTCCGTTTGCTGCGCGCGCGAAGCCGGGTCAGGCACGGCTGTGCCGTCCGCCAGCACAAACTGATAGGCGCTACCGGGTTTTACGTCTGCAAGCTGCAGCTCAAACCAGCCATCGCCGACGGTGTGCATCGGGTGCTCAACGTTATCCAGCTTCAGAGCGATTTTTTGCTGTCCGCTGGCCCAGAGACGAAAGTTCACCTGACCCGTTTCGTGATATTCGCTACCCCAACCCTTACCCAATGTGCTCGACTGCATTGAATCACCTCGTTATTGAGAACGCCACCAACAGCCGCTGCGCTAAAAATCAATCATAGACCAGATATGCCGACGCTGAAGTAAGAGGGGGCGTTTGATGCCCTGTATCAAAAGTCAGACTTCTGTACCCTTCTGTTATTTGTGGACTTCATCTATATTCGGAGGGGTAGAAACCCATGATAAAAGGAGGGGGAGCGATGAACTATCTTAAAGAGTCGGCGGCGCACAAGGTCGAAGAGACCCAGTCAACGATTGTACTGACGCGCAAAAAAAATTCGCGCTGTGAAGAGTTTGCCCAGATCGTCGAGGCGGTGATGAGAGAGCACCCTGATGCCAAGACGCATATCGACAGTGAAAGCGGCGGCTATGACAAAGTGATCATTCTGAAATAACTGGCCCACCCGGTGGCATTCGCGCGCCGGGTCACTTTTCTGCGGATTTGAAAAATTCCAAAACCCGGCTATATATTGACAGCCTGATAATTACCTTAGAAATCATTACCTGAGGAGTGTGCGCCAGCACACAAATTCAGCCAAACCCGATTAATCACGCTTTTACCTATGGCAGTAACTGGCCGCAATCACTTCCAATTGACTAGGAATCGTCCTAAAATGACCCCACAAAATAAGAGAGGGCATTATGATCGATTTAGAACTAGGGAACTGGAAAGACTTTATTGAAACCATGTTACGTAAGTAATGAGTTTCATTAAGAAAAGCACGGCGAGCCTGTCAACCGGCTTGATCTTCAGTATCCCAAATAAATAAAAGGCAGCCCTTTCAGGCTGCCTTTTTGCTGCGGACAATCTTCAGGGTTTGTCTCTTACAGCGGCTTCTCTTTCAGCGGGAAGCGCCTGCGCACCACCACGAAGAACAGCGGTACAAAGAAGATCGCCAGTACCGTCGCCGAAATCATCCCGCCCATCACGCCCGTCCCTACCGCATGCTGACTGCTGGAACCGGCACCGTTGCTGATGGCCATCGGCAGCACGCCGAAGATAAACGCCAGCGAGGTCATCAGAATCGGTCGCAGGCGCTGGCGTGATGCCTCCAGCGTTGATTCAATCAGATCGCCTCCGCGGGTGTTGAGATCGTTAGCGAACTCTACGATCAGAATGGCGTTTTTCGCCGACAGCCCGATCACCGTCAGCAGACCCACCTGGAAGTAAACATCGTTTTCCAGCCCGCGCAGCCAGGTGGCGACCAGCGCACCGATGACCCCCAGCGGCACCACCAGCATCACCGAGAAGGGAATCGACCAGCTCTCATACAGCGCGGCGAGGCACAGGAACACCACCAGCAGCGACAGCGCGTACAGCGCAGGAGCCTGCGCGCCGGTCATGCGCTCCTGCAGTGACGCCCCGGTCCACTGCAGGCCGATGCCGGTTGGCAGCTGGCTCACCAGCTTCTCCATTACGTCCATGGCGGCACCGTTACTGACGCCCGCGGCCGATTCACCGACAATTTCCAGCGCCGAGTAGCCGTTATAACGCTCGAGGCGCGGCGAACCGGTTTCCCAGTGGGTGCTGGCGAAGGCGGTAAACGGCACCATCTCCCCGTTGGTATTACGCACGTACCATTTACTGATGTCGTCCGGCAGCATGCGGAACTTCGCGTCGGCCTGCACGTAAACTTTCTTGACGCGGCCACGGTCAAGGAAGTCATTGACGTAGGTCGAACCCCAGCCGGTTTGCAGGGTGGCGTTGATATCATCCAGCGAGACGGCCAGCGCCTGCGCCTTGCGCTGGTCGATATCAATGCGCAGCTGCGGGCTGTCATCCAGACCATTGTGGCGTACGCGGGTCAGCGCAGGGTTTTTCTGCGCCATCTCCAGCAGCGTATCGCGTGCGCTCATCAGGGCGTCGTGCCCCAGCCCGGCGTGGTCCTGCAGCTCCATATCGAAGCCGGCGGAGTTACCCAGCCCGGTAATGGCCGGCGGGCTGCTGGCAATCACCCGTGCCTCCTTGATTTTACTCAAGGCTTTGGTGGCGCGTTCGATGATGGCAAAGGCGGAGTTTTCGCTGTCCTGCCGTTCTTTCCAGTCTTTCAGGCGCACAAACATACGCGCGACGTTCTGCCCGTTACCGCCCGGTCCCGAGCCGATAGTGGCAAACACCGACAGCACGTTTGTCTTCTCTTCGGTCAGGTAATACTTCTCAACTTTCTCCACCACTTTGGTGGTTTGCTGCAGCGTGGAACCCGGCGGCAGCTGGATCTGCGTGGTGAAGATACCGCGATCTTCCAGCGGCAGGAAGGAGGTAGGCAGGCGCACAAACAGCAGGGCCATAATGGCGATCAGCGCCAGGTAGAGCAGCAGCCAGCGGCCACCTTTGGCGAGAATTCTGGCGACGCCGCGCTGGTAGCGTTGCGCTTGACTGTTGAACACGCGGTTAAACCAGCCGAAGAAGCCGCGACGACCGTGGTGATGCCCCTGCGCCAGCGGTTTCAGCAGGGTGGAGCACAGGGCAGGGGTAAGGATCATCGCCACCAGTACCGACAGCACCATGGCCGAAACAATCGTCACGGAGAACTGGCGGTAAATCGCACCGGTGGTGCCGCCGAAGAAGGCCATCGGCACAAAGACTGCCGACAGCACCAGCGCAATACCCACCAGCGCCCCCTGAATCTGGCCCATTGATTTGCGCGTCGCTTCCCGCGGTGACAGACCCTCCTCACTCATGATGCGCTCAACGTTCTCCACCACCACGATGGCATCGTCCACCAGCAGGCCTATCGCCAGCACCATCGCGAACATCGTCAGAGTGTTGATGCTGTAGCCAAAGGTGTAGAGCACGCCAAAGGTGCCCAGCAGCACCACGGGAACGGCAATGGTTGGGATCAGCGTGGCGCGGAAATTTTGCAGGAACAGGTACATCACCAGGAACACCAGCAGCACCGCTTCGAACAGGGTTTTCACCACGTCCTCAATCGAGGCTTTAACAAATGGCGTGGTCTCATAAGCGATTTCGGTTTTCAGGCCGTGCGGAAAATAGTGTGACAGCTCTTCCAGGCGGGCGCGCACCAGCTTGTCGGTTTCCATTTCGTTGGCGCCGGATGCCAGCTTGATACCGAGACCAGAAGCGGGCAGGCCGTTGTAGCGGCTGAGGAAGTCATATTTTTCGGCGCCCAGTTCGACTTTTGCCACCTGGCCGAGGGTGACCACCGAGCCGTCGGTATTCACTTTTAGCGTAATTTCGCGGAACTGCTCCGGGGTTTGCAGCAGCGACTGGGAGTTGATGGTGGCGTTCAGCGCCTGACGATCAACGGAGGGCAGGCCACCGAGCTGGCCGACGGCGACCTGGCTGTTCTGCGATTCGATGGCGCTGACCACATCGGCGGTGGTCAGCGCATAGTTAATCAGCTTATCCGGGTCGAGCCAGATACGCATCGCATACTGCGAGCCGTAGGCATCCACCTGACCGACGCCGTCAATACGGCTGAGGGGATCCTGGATATTACTGGCAACGTAGTCGGAGATATCCTGCTTGTCCATGCTGCCGTCGGTGGAGACAAATGCCACCATCAGGATATTACTGTCGCCGGTTTTATTGACGGTGACCCCCTGCGACTGCACGTCCTGCGGCAGTTTACGCAGGGCGGCCTGCAGCTGGTTCTGCACCTGCTGGCGCGCTTCATCCGGGTTGGTCCCGGCGGTAAAGGTGAGGGTGATGGTGGCCTGGCCGGTGTTACTGCTCTGCGACGACATGTACATCAGATTGTCGATGCCGGTCATGTTCTGTTCAATCACCTGAGTCACGGTGTTTTCCAGCGTTTCGGCAGAAGCACCCGGATAGTTAGCCGTAATGCGTACGTTGGGGGGAGCCAGATCGGGATACTGTTCAATCGGCAGCGAGACAATCGCCAGGCCGCCGGTTAAGCACAGCAGGATCGCCAGCACCCAGGCAAAAATGGGGCGGTCGATAAAGAAATTCGCCATCTCGAGCTCCGCAGCGTGTTATCTGAGTAAAGAATAGAAGAAAAGAGTGCCGGTATTTCCTGCGGCGTTAGGCATATTGCGTCCAGCGCGGAGCAAAATTTTTAATTTATTCAACACGCTCCGGCAGTTAATCACTTTACCTGCCCGTGTGTCAGTAATCGTGGAGAAAATGAGGAGAATATGTAAATTATCGTACGAAAGCGGCCCCGGCCAGTTACAGGTTGGCGTGCGGGCTGGATAACCAGAGCACGGTGGCGGCCACGCGTGAGTGCACGTTTAGCTTACGCAGCACATTGCGGATGTGCACCTTTACGGTCTGCTCTGAAATCGCCAGGCAGTCGGCTATCTGACGGTTCGCCAACCCGCTGGCCACCTCACGCAAGACTTCACGCTCGCGCCCGGTGAGAATACTCAGCCGATCGGCCTGCTGTACTGCGGCGCCGTAAACCCCCTGCAGAGCCGCGCTCCAGGCCTTACCGCCCTGCGCAACCTTGACGATCTCTGCCAGCAGTGGCTCCGTCTCGGTGCGTTTTAGAATCACTCCCTGAACTCCGGAAGTCATCAGTGCCGAAAAGTCAGCGCACTGCTGGTTTATTAACACCGCAATCTGCGAATCGGCCGAAGCGCCGCGCAGCGCACTGAGCGCATCCGGGTAGGGCATATCGCTGATTTCACGCTCCAGCAGGATCAGGGTGGGACGCAGGCTGCGCGCTCTGCTCACCCCTTCGGTACCGCTTTTTGCCTCCACTATCAGCTTAAAACGCGGGTCTTGTGCCAGCAGGCTGTGCAGCCCGTAACGTACCAGCGGGTGGCTTTCGATAATCAATACGCTGAAATCGTGATCTTCCATAACCTTCACTCCTTGCCTGCGGACGGCGAATTAAGGGCAACGTACTCTCATCACCCTTTCAATCAAGTGGGTAGTGTAATGCCGGCAGGGAGTTTGCAGAAGTAGCAAAAGCGGGCACTTTCACGCCCTGTTACATCAGTTGGCTTTTGACATACTTCTTGACGTTTGGCGCCAGTTGGCTGGTTTTTCGTTGACAATGCTTTCACGCTTTTACCTAACCCTCACCCTGCTTTTCATTGAACCAGGCCATAATTAACCCATCAACCACGTTAAGTAGTGAGATTGACCGCAAGACCCCAGCATTACCCTCATCCCTGTATGTCCCTGTGTAGTACTTAGTGTTTTCACTGACCGACCGCAAATTGTGGTCGGTTTTTTTATGCGTTCTCCGACAAAAATCACAAAAGCTCACGATTTCGGTCGTGGATTTTTTGCGTCAGTTAATCAGAACGGTTAGGATGCATCGCCGCATTTTCCCTGCCTGCGTCAAGAATATAACTACAGCTGGCAGGGGAGTTGTTCAGACATGCGACAGTGTACGCAATCGTTTGGTCGGCATCTTCGAAAACAGATAAGAAAACAGGATACCCGGGACAGGTAGCCGCATCACTCTTTTGTGGACAGGACAACTAGGATAGAAAATGAAAGCTGATAAAAAATCTGGCGCAGACAAACGCGCTGCAAGAAGACGTTGGTTAAATTCTCATGATTCCGGCTACCATAAAGCTATGGACAACCGTCACGTTCAGATGATTGCCATCGGCGGCGCGATTGGTACGGGTCTGTTCCTCGGCGCAGGCGCCCGCCTGCAGGCAGCGGGGCCGGCGCTGGCGCTGGTCTATTTAGTCTGCGGTATCTTCTCCTTCTTCATTCTGCGCGCGCTTGGCGAACTGGTACTGCACCGCCCGTCAAGCGGCAGCTTCGTCTCCTACTCCCGTGAGTTCCTCGGTGAAAAAGCCTCTTACGTGGCGGGCTGGATGTACTTCGTCAACTGGGCGATGACCGGGATTGTGGATATCACCGCCGTGGCGCTCTACATGCACTACTGGGGCGCGTTTGGCGATGTGCCGCAGTGGGTGTTTGCCCTTGGCGCGCTGGCCATTGTCGGCACGATGAATATGATCGGCGTGAAGTGGTTCGCCGAAATGGAGTTCTGGTTTGCGCTGATTAAAGTGCTGGCAATCGTGATTTTCCTGGTGGTCGGTGTGGTGTTCCTCGGCAGCGGCAAGCCGCTGGACGGTAATGCGACCGGCTTCCATCTGATCAGCGACAACGGCGGCTTCTTCCCCAATGGTCTGATGCCGGCGCTGGTGCTGGTGCAGGGGGTGGTGTTTGCCTTTGCCTCAATTGAGCTGGTGGGCACCGCCGCGGGCGAGTGTAAAGACCCGAAAACCATGCTGCCAAAAGCGATCAACAGCGTGATCTGGCGTATTGGCCTGTTCTACGTCGGCTCGGTAGTGCTGCTGGTGCTGCTGCTGCCGTGGAATGCCTATCAGGCCGGTCAAAGTCCGTTCGTGACCTTCTTTACCAAGCTGGGCGTGCCTTACGTCGGCAGCATTATGAATATCGTGGTACTGAGCGCAGCGCTTTCCAGCCTGAACTCCGGCCTCTATTCAACCGGGCGTATCCTGCGCTCGATGTCGATGGGCGGATCTGCGCCGAAGTTTATGTCGAAAATGAGCGGCCAGCAGGTGCCTTATATGGGGATTCTGGTCACCATCGGCGTATACATCATCGGCGTGTACCTGAACTACGTGGTGCCATCGCGCGTGTTTGAGATCGTACTGAACGTTGCGGCGCTGGGGATTATCTCCTCCTGGGCATTTATCGTGGTGTGCCAGATGCGCCTGCGTAAAGCCATCAAAGAGGGCAAGGCGGAAGATGTGAGCTTTAAAATGCCGTGGGCGCCGTTTACCTCCTGGCTGACGCTGCTGTTCCTGGCCAGCGTGCTGGTGCTGATGGCGTTTGACTACCCGAACGGCACCTACACCATTGCGGCTATCCCGCTGATTGCCGTGGTGCTGGTACTGGGCTGGTTTGGCGCCCGCAAGCGTGTGAATGCGCTGGCGCAGGAAGAACATAACCACTAATCGCCATCGGCGAAGTGCTCAGGTCATCACGGTAAGGGTCAGGCATGCCTGACCCTTTGTCTTTCAGATAGTTTTCCCTCGCGTTGCGTTCTAAGATGGCAGACTCCCGATTCATCTCAACGGAGCCTGTATGTCAGCCAAGATCGACGTCATCAAAAATAAAATCCTGTCAGAAAACTGGTTCACCCTGCGCAACTTTACCTACGACCTCACCGCGAAGGACGGCTCCACCCTCCGCCACAAGCGCGAAGTGTACGATCGTGGCAACGGCGCCACTATCCTGCTGTACAACCGCGATAAAAACAGCGTGGTGCTGACGCGTCAGTTCCGCATTGCCACCTGGGTTAACGGCAATCCCAGCGGCATGCTGATTGAAGCCTGTGCCGGGCTGCTTGATGATGATTCGCCAGAAGACTGCATCCGTAAAGAAGCCATTGAAGAGACCGGTTACGCGGTGGGCGAAGTCGAAAAGCTGTATGAGCTCTACATGTCGCCGGGCGGCGTGACCGAGCTGATCCACTTTTTTGCCGCGGAGTATAGCGATGCCCAGCGCGATAACGCCGGGGGCGGGGTAGAGGATGAGGATATCGACGTGCTGGAAGTGACCTTCCCGGAAGCCTGGGCGATGGTCAAAGATGGCCGCATCAAAGATGGTAAAACGGTAACCCTGTTACAGCATGCCCTGATTGAAGGCTGGCTGCGTCTGATTTGAATCTGACCACGACTGTCCGATAAATCCGATTGAGGCCCCGGGCGCAGCAACGCATGATGGAATCAGTGCACAGATCGTCTGTGCTAATATTCTTCTTTGCCTCACATCACCGGGACCCCTCGATCAATGCCTTACTGGACGAAATGGTCAGTGCTGCCCCTGTTTTTGTTTGCGGCAGCGTTGCAGGCCCAGCCGTTACAGAAGACTTTTTCTGACTGGCAGATTACCTGCAACAACCTCAACAGCTGCGAAGCGCGCAGTTTCCCTGGCGATAACGGGCTGGCAATGACGCTGGAGCGTGCTGCGGGGAATAATGCTCAGGCCGAACTGCGCATCGATTATGGTAACCGCTACAGTGGCGAACTGACGGGCGGCGCGCTGCGCGACAACCTGCTGCTGGATGGACGACGGCTGCAGCTCGACCTTAAACACTGGGATGTGGAGCCGCACCACCTGCTGACCCATCACGCTATCTCTATCGATGAATTCCTCGCTCAGGTGATGGATGCCGATGCCATCCAGCTGCTCTACCGGGCGGATGCCACGGTGTCGCTGCACGGCCTGAAGGCGGCGCTGCTGCTGATGGATGAGGTGCAGGGGCGCGTCAACGGTGCCAGTGCCTGGATTAAGCGTGGCGACCGCGCCGCGTGGGATGTACCGCCGGTGCCGGCGCTGCCGCAGGTTGCCCCGCCGCCGCGCCCGCCGCTGGCACTGACGCACGATGAAACCAGCGGGCTGATCGATTTCGGCACCTGGCGGGTTAACAGCGATAGCTGTTCGCTTAATCCGCAGCGGCGCGAGGTCAGCGTTTCTCCCTTGAACGATGAGAAGGCACTGCTGCTGGTGAGCTGTGAAATGGGGGCGTATAACACCATCGATCTCGCGTTTGAAGTGACGCGCAGCCAGCCTTATGTCTCCAAAAGCGTCACGCTGACGCTGCCGTTCGCACCGCCCGAGCAGAGCAGTAAACAGCTGGAGCTGGTCAATGCCGACTTTGATGCGGCACGCGGTGAGCTGCTGACCTACAGTAAGGATCGCGGCCTGGGCGACTGCGGTGTGGCGACCCGCTGGCAGTATAATGGCCGCGAGTTTGTGCTGGCGGAATACGCCCAGGAGAGCACCTGTGACGCCTGGCATAGCAGCGACCAGTGGCCGACGCTGTGGGTCAGTAATCATTCCCAGCCACCGGCTACCGCCAGCGTGGAAATGCAGCCTTAATTTCCTTTTCTTTACGCCCCGCTTAATTTCCTGCAGCCCATTGATGTGTCATGGGCTGCAGGCCCGCGCCTGCTTATCCCCGCCCTGTAACTCTGTTGATATTAACGCTCTGAAGTACTGAGCACCTGGCTATTCACTTTCTCACTATTTATTTATCCAGATTAGCTGGAAGGACCGACTACACCGCAAAGACGCGGGACATGGAGTAAAGATGAAAGGAAATAGAATAAAGTTTTATTGCGGGCATGCAGGTATTCATTCCCAGGATGGGGGAATTACCTTTACTGCCGGGCTTACCGCTATTACCTCTAATGATGGTCCGGGGTGGGGCAATACCACCGATCCCGGTGGTCACACGGTCCATCATTATACCGGCGGCAAAGGGGGTAATTCACATAATACCGGTAATGCGGGTGGCAATGGCGGTAGCCATACATCTTCATCCGAAGATGACCTGAAAAGCCAGCCAGAGCGGCAGACATTTTCCTCGCCCAGGCTAAGCTGGCTGTCATTGCACCAAAGCTTGAGTTACTAAATCAGACTAAAGTCGCTGCCGATAAGACGCTAGGGCTGCTGCTGCAACAGTTACGCGACAGCGCTAACAAACAGTTGGCGGGCGCGAATGTTTTCCCGCTGCGCGGCTACGGCAGCAACACGCCGCCGGGCTTTAGCTATCTGGGAAATGGTTACGCCGGGCCGACGGCGGCGCAGTCCGCTGCCTACGCGCAAAACCTGCTGGCGGCGGCTGCACGGCTAATACCGCAGCCGCACGGGGATATCAGCATCGCCACCACCGGGCTGGAGCTGGATACCCAGGCGTTATGGCAGTCCGGCAAGCTCAACAGCACGGATTTCAGTCAGGTATTTCTGGCGGCGATTTCCCCGGTGGTGATTGGCCTGACGAACGCAGGCGCACTGCGGGCCGCAGTGGGTAAAAGCGTCAATACGTCTCTGCGCGTGCAGCTGGCAGTTTACGCGGGGGCGGCGTATCTGCAGCTGGTCAGAACGCAGACGCCGCAGCCGCTGCGCGTGCTGTCAGCCACCCTCGATCCGCAGAGTGACTATTACCAGTTCACGCTGCCTGCGGATATGGCTGCCGGTCGGCCGCAGATTCTGGTCAGCCCGGCAAATGCCCCCGGTGTGAACGGCCCGATTGTGCTGGACGGCCCGGCGCCGTTACCGAGCGCGTTTATTCATACCGGCGGCAATATCATCAGCCTGCCCGCGCTGAGCGCCACGGTACTGCCGCTACCAACGGTGAAAAGCTGGCGCGACTTTATCCTGGTGTTCCCGGACGGTTCCGGCATTCAGCCGCTGTATGTCATGTTGCATAGCCCCTATGGGGAGTCCGATACGAAAGGGAGATACAGTAATCGTGACTACCATAGCCAAAAATGCGGCGGGCCTGTTGTCGATCTTGACTGCCGCACGGCAAATATTGATGCTGCCGGAATAGAGTTGGTCAAAATACACGTGAAGCGGTTTGGTGCATCGGTGGCAAACGATGTGATGGTACAGCGTCTGGAGGGTATTGCTGGTGGCAAGTTAGCTGCCACGGATACCGATAAACGTTTTTACACCCATGAAATCCGCGAGCTTGAACGTTATCGTGCGCTGGGCTATGCGGATAGCGAAACGGATGATGAGACCTGGAACAATACTCATTCGGCAACGCTGGAGGATTATAAGCTTGCTGATAAGGTTTTGAATTTCTATACACAAGAATCCCTGGATGCAGATCTTAAGGACGAGTTGGAGAGAAACAAATGATTGATGTAAAATCTCTTATTACGAACGAAACTATAGCTGATGTAGCATGTTGTCTGGCAGGCACTGGAAGTGAACGTACAGTATCTTACATTTTTTTGGATAGGCTTTACTCGCAATATAATCCCAAGGTGCATGAAACTCGAGAATTTCGTGATGTTATTCGCCAATTGGTTGATAAACAAATTCTGGATATGTCTCCTCAAATGGGCCTTTCTCGCGGAATCAACTGGGAAATTCCGCAGTGTCGCAAGGATAAAAAATATGGCTTTGAGTAATCAATTCCTGCGATATTTTGAACTGTTCAATCTGCGCTAAGCAGAAAAGCCGCCCAATGGTGTTTTGCTGCGTTTTCCACAAGGCGTCTGGTGTTTCTCTCTGCACAGGAAAATATTTCCTCCCGCTGCTCTGCCTGTCTTTTCCTGCAGGACATGTGAACAATAATGTCTGCTAACATGATTGTTCACACCATAAAAAAACCGCCTTGCGGCGGTTTTATTTTCACACTTACTTTCGCTATCAGTGTGGTTTCAGCAGCGCTTCGGCATGGCTGACGATGTTTTCCACCGTAAAGCCAAATTCCGGGAACAGCTTATCAGCGGGAGCCGACTCACCAAATCCGGTCATGCCAACAATAGCGCCGTTCAGGCCGACATATTTATACCAGTAGTCAGCAATACCGGCTTCCACCGCGACGCGTTTCGTCACGCCGGAAGGCAGTACGGATTCACGGTAGGCGACATCCTGCGCGTCGAACAGGTCGGTAGAGGGCAGGGAGACTACCCGAACTTTATGGCCGCTGGCCGTCAGTTTTTCAGCTGCGCCCAGGGTAATTTCTACCTCGGAACCGGTGGCGATCAGGATCACTTCCGGCGTGCCGTCGCTGTCTTTCAGCACATAGCCACCGCGTGAGATATTCTCTAGCTGCGCTGGAGTACGCTCCGGCTGCGCCAGGTTCTGACGCGAGAGGATCAGCGCGGTTGGGCCGTGATGACGCTCGACGGCATGCTTCCACGCCACGGCGGTTTCTACCTGGTCGCACGGGCGCCAGACGCTCATATTCGGCGTGACGCGCAGGCTCGCCAGCTGCTCGACCGGCTGGTGGGTTGGGCCATCTTCGCCCAGGCCGATGGAGTCGTGGGTATAAACCATAATCTGGCGCGCCTTCATCAGCGCCGCCATGCGCACCGCGTTACGCGCATATTCCACAAACATCAGGAAGGTGGCGGTATACGGAATAAAGCCGCCGTGATGAGCCAGGCCATTGGCAATTGCCGTCATCCCGAACTCGCGCACGCCGTAGTGGATATAGTTACCGGCAAAGTCCTCTTTGATCGACTTCGAGCCTGACCAGATTGTCAGGTTGCTCGGTGCCAGGTCAGCGGAGCCGCCCAGGAACTCTTTCAGCAGCGGACCGTAGGCTTCCAGCGCGTTTTGTGAGGCTTTACGGCTGGCGATTTTCTGTGGATTAGCCTGCAGCTGTTCAATGTATTTCTGGGTCTCTGCCTGCCAGTTATCCGGCATGCCGCCATCCATACGACGAGTAAACTCTGCCGCCAGTTCCGGGTGCGCAGCCTGATAGGCGGCGAACTTTTCGTTCCAGCTTTTCTCGTGTTTCGCACCGGCTTCTTTCGCATCCCACTGCGCATAAATCTCTTTCGGGATCTCAAACGGCGGGTAGTTCCAGCCCAGTTCTTTGCGCGCCAGCGCCACTTCTTCCACGCCCAGCGCAGCACCGTGCGACTCTTCCTTACCGGCTTTATTCGGTGAACCGAAGCCGATAATGGTTTTACAAACGATCAGCGACGGTTTATCGGTGACGCTCTGCGCCTCTTTGATCGCCGCGGCAATGGCGTCCGGGTTATGGCCGTCGATGTCGTGGATTACATGCCAGTGATAGGCTTCAAAGCGTTTCGCCGTGTCGTCAGTAAACCAGCCGTCGGTCTCACCATCAATCGAGATGCCGTTATGGTCATAGAAACCAATCAGCTTGCCAAGGCCGAGCGTACCCGCCAGAGAACTGACTTCATGGGAGATGCCTTCCATCAGGCAGCCATCGCCCATAAATACGTAGGTGAAGTGGTCGACAATTTCGTGGTCAGGGCGGTTGAACTGGGCGCCCAGCGTGCGTTCGGCGATCGCCATCCCCACCGCATTGGCCAGACCCTGGCCCAGCGGGCCGGTGGTGGTTTCCACGCCCGGCGTATAGCCGATCTCCGGGTGACCGGGGGTTTTGGAGTGCAGCTGACGGAAGTTTTTCAGCTCTTCTATCGGCAGGTCGTAGCCGCTGAGGTGCAGCAGGCTGTAAAGCAGCATCGAGGCATGACCGTTGGAGAGGATAAAGCGGTCGCGGTCGGCCCATGTTGGGTTGGCCGGGTTGTGATGCAGGAATTCACGCCACAGCACTTCCGCAATATCCGCCATGCCCATCGGTGCGCCAGGGTGGCCGGAATTGGCTTTTTGCACGGCGTCCATACTGAGTGCGCGGATTGCGTTAGCCAGTTCTCTACGTTGAGACATAATTTTCTCCCGAAAGTGGTGGAGGCGGGCCAGTGGCCCGCCTTAATAGAGGTAATAAAGAGGTTACAGCTTAGCGGCGAGCACATCTTCCAGCTTCTGCTGGTCGACGGCGAACTGACGAATACCTTCCGCCAGTTTTTCTACTGCCATTGGGTCCTGATTGTGTTCCCAGCGGAATTCAGATTCAGACAGCGAGGCTGGCTGATGGAAAGCTTCGGTTGATGGGGTCAGCTTGCGCTCCAGCGGCGCGTTGCTGGCCTGCAGTTCTTCCAGCAGATTAGGGGAGATGGTCAGGCGGTCACAGCCTGCCAGCGCAACAATTTGCTCGGTCTTACGGAAGCTGGCACCCATGATCACGGTGTTGTAGCGGTGCTGCTTATAGTATTCGTAGATCTTACGTACCGACTGCACGCCTGGATCTTCATCCACGTTATACGGGTCCAGAGGTTTGCGGCTGTTGTACCAGTCGTAGATACGGCCAACAAACGGGGAGATCAGGAACACGCCCGCTTCGGCACAGGCACGGGCCTGGGCGAAGGAGAACAGCAGCGTCAGGTTACACTGGATGCCGTTCTTTTCCAGCTCTTCCGCCGCTTTGATGCCTTCCCAGGTGGAAGCCAGTTTGATCAGGATGCGCGAGCGGTCAATGCCGTTCTCTTCATACATTCTTACCAGCTTCTCGGCTTTGGTCACGCACATACCGCGGTCAAAGGAGAGGCGCGCATCCACCTCGGTAGAAACACGGCCGGGAACGCTTTTCAGAATTTCCATACCGAGGTTGATGGCGACTTTGTCGCTGGCGTTAATGATCTGGGTCTCTTTACTGCCGCCCTGTTTTTTGGCGTAGTCGATGGCGTCAGTAATCAGATGCTTATAAGAGTCGAGGCCGGAGGCTTTCAGGATCAGAGACGGGTTAGTGGTAGCATCCTGCGGGTGGTAGTTACGAATCGATTCAATATCACCACTGTCTGCCACCACGGTGGTGAATTGTTTTAGTGCGTCTAGCTGGTTCATCTCTTTAAGCTCCTTGAATACCCTTGATACTTCAGGCTGCACAGGCGCTAAGTGCCTGCCTGCAACCCCAACTATTTTGGGTGTAACGATGATAAGAAAAATATCTCAGGCGGATCACAGTGCATCAGGCGCTGTCGAATAGGAATGCGCTTTTTCTGATTGTTGCAATGGGCCCGCCCAATGGGTGATGCCTTATCACTCTTAGCGGAAGTTTACGCCATCGCGGCGCTGACCTTTAACCGCCTGTAAGCTGCTCGTAGTAACCAATTCTTTCGATTTTAGGCGCCGAACGGCCCCCTTCAAATTCGGCTTTGAGCCAGGCTGCCACAATGGATTTTGCCAGCTCCAGCCCAATTACGCGGGCGCCCAACGTGATGATTTGCGCGTTATTGCTTTTACGCGCGCGCTCAGCTGAGTAAGTGTCATGACACTGAGCGGCGCGGATGCCGGGCACTTTATTCGCCGTGATACTCATTCCTATGCCCGTACCGCACACCAGGATGCCACGTTGATGCCAGCCAGTCTTGATGGCTTGTGCCACTGTCCAGGCAATATCAGGGTAAGCGCAACCGCTCTCCTGCTGCATGTCAGCACTGTAATCAGTGGTGGCAAAGCCCGCCTGCTGCAGGTAGTTGACCAGGATGTTTTTTAACTCAATGGCGGCATCATCAGCGCCAATCGCAATAGAAAGCATAGCAGATCTCCAAAATAACGTGACGGAAGCGGCGCGATCCCTGGGATCGCACCGGCACAGAAGTACCCTAATCGCAATAAAACAAATGTTCAACAGAAGTTCATTTGATTATTAGTTTTTTGGCTGTTCACAAAAATAAAATAGGGTCTTGTCACATTTTCAGGATCTGAAAACGAGTGTTAACCCACTAATTACGCGTTTTATGCACCAAATCACAATTTAAGCTCTCTCCGGTTGGCTTATCCATAAGCCCTGCGTACTGTTCAATTGTTACTTGGATGTGTAAATGATCAAAAAGTGGAGGAGAGGATTATGTGCCAGCAGTGTGAAGTGCAGAACCGCCGTAAAGAGGGAATTCCGTCACGGATGAAGGCTGTTGTGGCATTTGCGCCCGGAGACTACCGCCTGCAGGAAGTGGAGGTGCCGTCCATTGGCCCGGGCGAAATTCTGGTGAAGGTTGAGGCTTGCGGGATATGCGCAGGCGATGTCAAAGCCTGGGAGGGCGCGCCGAGCTTCTGGGGCGATGACAAGCAGCCTGCCTATATTAAGGCGCCAATGATCCCCGGCCATGAATTTATTGGTCATGTCGTGGCGCTGGCCGACGATGTTGAACAGTTTGCGCTGGGCGATCGGGTGATCTCCGAGCAGATTGTGCCGTGCTGGGGCTGCCGTTTCTGCAATCGCGGTCAGTACTGGATGTGTGAAAAACACGATCTGTACGGTTTCCAGAACAACGTCAATGGCGGTATGGCGCAGTATATGAAGTTCACCAAAGAGGCGATCAACTACCACGTGCCCGCTGAGCTGCCAATTGAAGATGCCATTCTGATTGAGCCTTACGCCTGTTCGTTCCACGCCGTGCAGCGTGCCAACATCAAGCTGGGCGATGTGGTGGTGCTGGCAGGAGCGGGGACGCTGGGCCTGGGAATGATCGGGGCAATCAAGAAATCCGGCCCGGCGAAACTGGTGGTGCTGGACCTCTCTGACGACCGTCTGGAACTGGCAAAGCGCTTCGGCGCCGATATGGTCATTAACCCCGCGCGTCAGGACGCGGAGAAAATCGTTAAGGAGATGACTGAAGGATACGGCTGCGACATCTATATCGAAGCGACCGGTGCAGGAAAATCTGTTGAGCAGGGGCTGGCGATGATCCGCAAGCTCGGCACGTTCGTCGAATTCTCGGTATTCAAAGATCCGGTCAGTATCGACTGGAGTATTATCAGCGATCGCAAAGAGCTTGACGTGCTCGGTTCCCACCTTGGTCCTTACTGTTACCCGCTGGTCATTGAGGGCATTCGTGACGGATCGCTGCCGACCCGTGGCGTGGTGACACACACCTTGCCGCTTGAACGTTTTGCTGAAGGATTTGACCTGATGAAGCGCGGTGTTGATTCCATCAAAGTGGTGCTCAATCCCAATCTTTAAACCAAATCTCACGGTGCGGTCGTCCCGCTTAATCCGGGCGCACTTCCTGACATTTTTTCCAGGGGGTTGTATGTTGCAACGAATGATTGACCGCATTGGCCTGTCGCCGAAGCTGCTGTTGGGCTATGCCGGGGTACTGATCTTTATGATGGGTGAGGGGCTGGAGCAGGGCTGGCTGTCGCCTTATCTGATTGAGAACGGCATGACCGTTCAGCAGTCTGCGCTGCTGTTTAGCGTTTACGGTTTTGCCGCCGCGATTGCCGCGTGGTTCTCTGGCGTGCTGGCAGAGATCTTCACCGCCAGGCGGGTGATGCTGGCCGGGCTGGTGATGTTTATGATCGGCTCTGTACTGTTCCTCACTTTCGGTCTGCCCAGCCATCATCTGGCAACCATGATCCCGACTTACGCGTTGCGTGGCCTGGGTTATCCGCTGTTTGCCTACGGTTTTCTGGTGTGGGTCGCGTATGAGGCACCGAAAGAGCGCCTCGGCTCGGCGGTGGGCATCTTCTGGTTTGTCTACAGCGGCGGCCTGAGCGTGCTCGGGGTGCTTTACTCCAGCATTGCCTTGCCCTGGCTCGGGGAGATCCACACGCTGTGGAGTGCACTGATTTTTGTCATGCTCGGTGCGATGATCGCCCTGTTCCTCAACCGCGGCGGTGAGACGGTAGAGGAAAAACGCGAGAAACCGTCGCTGGCATATGTATTGAAGGGCATCACCATTGCCTTTGAAAATCCGAAGATTGGCCTTGGCGGTATCGTGCGCACTATCAATACCTCGGCGGCGTATGGCTTCGTGGTGTTTATGCCGACCTACATGATGGACCTGGGCTTTACCCGCACCGACTGGCTGCACATGTACGCCGCGCTGTGGGGCGTCAATATCATCTTCAACCTGCTGTTCGGCATTGTCAGTGACGGTTTAGGCTGGCGCAACGTGGTGATGTGGTTTGGCTGCATCGGCTGCGCGATGACGACCCTGTTGTTCTTCTATATGCCGCAGTGGGTTGGCCCCAACTACTGGGCTACCGTCACCATGGCCGGGCTGTTCGGCGCCTGCCTGGCGGCATTTGTGCCCTTGTCAGCCCTGATGCCCACCCTGGCACCTGAAAATAAAGGTGCCGCGATGTCGATTCTCAATCTGGGCGCAGGGCTGAGTACCTTTGTCGGCCCGGCGGTGGTCGGGCTGTTTATCGGTTCGCTCGGCGCTACCGGAGTGATCTGGATTTACACCGGTCTCTATCTGGTGGCGGCGCTGCTGATGAAGTTCGTCACGCTGCCTGCGGGTTCATCGCACCCGGTACCCTCGGCCTCCGGCCCGCTGATTAAACAAAAAGGAGCTTCATGATGAAACTGCCATTAGACGGCAAAGTTGCGCTAATTACCGGTGGTGCGGCAGGCATTGGTTATGCCATCGCCCAGGAATTTTTGCAGCAGGGAGCGCGAGTGGCGCTGCTGGATCGTGACGACCGTGTGGGGCACATTGCCGCCGCATTAAACGCTGAACACGCGCTGGGTATTGCGCTGGATGTGACTGTACCCACGGCGGTTAACGCGGCGGTGGCAGAGGTGATTAGCCACTTTGGTGCGCTGGATATCGCCGTCAACTGTGCCGGCGTGGCGCTGCTTGGGCCGGCGGAAGCGCTCAGTGAAGCAGACTGGGACCGAACGCTGGATATCAATCTTAAAGGCACGTTTTTAGTGTGTCAGGCGGCGGGGCAGCATTTCCTGCGTCAGCAAAGCGGCAACATTATCAATATGGCCTCGCAGGCAAGCGTGGTGGCGCTGCCGCAGCACATTGCCTACTGCGCCAGTAAAGCGGCGGTGGTGGGGTTAACCCAGGTGCTGGCGCTGGAGTGGGGACCGCACAATATCAACGTCAACGCCATCTCTCCAACCGTGGTGCTGACCGAGCTGGGCGCGAAAGCCTGGGCAGGCGAAGCCGGGGAAGCCCACAAAAAACAGATCCCGCTGCGTCGCTTTGCTGAGCCAGCGCACATTGCCGCTACCGCACTGTTCCTTGCCAGCCCTGGAGCGGCAATGATGAACGGCGCCAATGTGGTGGTCGACGGTGGTTTCACCATCTGCTGAGGTGCCACAGGCGCATCAATAATAAGGAGTGACAATGAATCGCATTATTAACGACCCCGATTATGTTGTAGAGGATGCCATCCAGGGCTATCTGAAAGCGCATCCAGCGGTGTATCAGGCGACTGAAAATCCGCGCGTACTGAAGCGCCCGCAGGCCCCCATCAAGGGGAAAGTCGGGGTAATCACCGGCGGAGGTTCCGGGCATGAACCCGCATTCCTCGGCTACATGGGAGAGAACATGCTCGATGCCGTGGCGATTGGTGAAGTGTTCTCCTCGCCAACGGCAGGTGCTTTCCTCGACGCGTGCAAAGCGGCGGACGGCGGTGCGGGTGTCGCCTGTCTGTACGGTAACTACGCGGGCGATAATATGAACGTCAAAATGGCGATCAAAAAAGCGACCGCTGCGGGCATTGAGGTAAAAACCGTGGTGGCGAACGATGATGTCGCCTCCGCTCCGGCCAGTGAAAAAGCACGACGTCGCGGCGTAGCCGGCGAAATTCTGATGTGGAAAGTCGGGGCGGCGGCGGCGGCTCTGGGATATGACCTCGATGGCGTGATCGGCGTAGCGCAAAAGGCGATCGATAACTGTCGCTCCATCGGCGTCGGTTTGAGTTCCTGCACGATTCCTGCAGTGGGGAAACCGAATTTCCATATTGAGCCGGGCACGATGGAGATTGGCATCGGCCATCACGGTGAACCTGGGATCGAAGTGGTTCCGACTCAGAGCGCACGTGAGATCGCGGCCACCATGCTGAACTTTGTGCTGGAGGAGCCTGTAAGCGGCCCACATCCGGAGGTGGTGGTGCTGGCGTCCGGTCTTGGGGCCACGCCGGTAATGGAACTCTATATCTATTACGCCGAAGTAGAGAGGCTGCTGACGGAAAAAGGCATTCGGGTCCACCGGGCGCTAGTCGGTAACTACTTTACCTCGCTGGAGATGATGGGCGTGACGCTAACGGTGATGACGCTGGACGATGAACTGAAGAAACTGGTGGACCTGCCAACGCAGGCGCCGGGTTTAACCCACATGGAGTGAGATCATGACACAATTTTCGACGCAGCACGGCGACATCCTCGTGAACGATCTGGTTAGCGTTATTCGGCAAAATCGTGATTACCTGAGCGAGATTGACGGGGCTATCGGCGATGGCGATCACGGCATCAATATGGCTAAGGGATTCACTCAGTGTGGGGAGAAACTCTCGCCACAGCATTCGCTGGCGCAGGCGTTCGACAAGCTTTCAGATGCGCTGATGGAGGGGATCGGCGGATCGATGGGGCCGTTATACGGTAGCCTGTTTATGGGAATGGCCGACAGCATCCGCGACAAGTCCGCGCTGAGCGCCCCCGAGTTTGCCGCCATGCTGCGGGCTGGGCTTAGCGAGCTGCAGGATATCAGTGAGGCGGGCGTTGGCGACAAATGCCTGATGGATACGCTGATCCCGGCGGTGGAAGCGGCAGAGGCGACGGCGGCAAACGGTTATCCTGCCATGTTAGCCGCGCTGACGCAGGCGGCGGTTAAAGGGCGAGACTCAACCAAAGATCTGGTGGCGAAAATCGGCCGCGCCAGCCGTCTTGGTGAACGCTCTCGCGGCGTGCTGGATGCTGGCGCAGTCTCCTGCTGTCTGCTGTTGACGCAGATGGCAGATTGCGTCGAGCGCGCGTTAAGTACGGAAACAGCCTAATTTGACGAGAGAGAAATCCGCCCGGTCAAAGTAAAAAATGGTGTAAATTGTTGCCTGAGGCGCGGTGAGTTCTTCCGCGCCAGCACCTCAAACCGACAAGAGAGACGACTGCCCGGATGGAAAAAAACACGCTATCTCAGGACACTGAACTGCTGACGGAAATTGCCGTTGCATATTATCAGGATGAAATCACCCAAGAAGAGATTGCGCGTAAATTTGGTATCTCCCGTATTAAAGTGGGGCGCCTGCTCAAGCGGGCGAAAGAAGAGGGCATCGTTGAGATTAACGTGCGTTATCACCCGGTGTTCAGTACCCGGCTGGAGCAGCAGCTGCTGGAGCGCTTCCCGCTGCAGCGGGCGCTGATCGCCCTCGACCATCAGGATGAAGAAGAGCAGCGCCGTCAGGTGGCAGCCCTGGTGGCGATGCATCTCTCGCAGTCGCTAAAAGATAACGCGGTGGTGGCGGTCGGGCAGGGGCGCAATATCGCGGCGGTGGCGGACCACCCTGGCAGCGTTCCCACCCGCAGCTGCCACTTTATCAGCGGCATTGGCGGCACCCACCGTCCCGGTGATGCCATTAACGCCGACCATATTAGCCGCCGCCTGGCGAAAAAATTTGGCGGGATCAGCGAAACGCTTTACGCCCCGGCCTATGTGGAAAACCGGGCGTTGAAAGCGGCTTTTATGCAGAACGGCACTATTAAAGAGACGCTGGACCGCGCCCGCAAGGCGGATGTGGCACTGGTCGGTATCGGCGATATGAACGAAAATAGCTATATGGTAAAGCTCGGCTGGTTCACCCCGCATGAGATCATTGATGCCAGCCTTAATCAGGGCGTGATCGGCGACATTGCAGGTTATGACTTCTTCAACGCGCACGGTCAGCATGTGGATACGGTAATGAACGATCGGGTGATTGGCCTGAGCATTGATGAACTGCGTAAAATTCCCTGCGTGATTGCCATCGCCTCCGAAAACACCAAAGCGATGGCGATTCTCGGTGCATTGCGCACTGGCGCGATCGATATCATTGCCACTTCCGCACAGAATATCCGTACGTTATTGAATATGACCAAATAATGTTTCGCGGGCTGAGCGAAAAAGAGGGTCAGCCCTACTGTAGGGGGCGATCCTCTTTTTCAATCGGCCCTTATCATGCGATTGCCAATTCTATGCACTCCCTCAAGTTTTTCCCCCGTCCGCCCCTTCTATACTGGGATGTTTGTACCCTCAGAAAAGAAAAGGATCCTGCTAATGGACGATCAGTTAAAACAGAGTGCGCTCGATTTTCATCAGTTCCCGGTCCCGGGAAAAATTCAGGTTTCCCCGACTAAGCCGCTCGCCACCCAGCGCGATCTTGCGCTGGCCTACTCCCCTGGCGTGGCTGCGCCTTGCCTGGAGATTGCCGCCGATCCGCTGGCGGCGGATAAATACACCGCCCGTGCCAACCTGGTGGCGGTGATCTCCAACGGTACGGCAGTGCTCGGGCTGGGCAATATCGGCGCGCTGGCGAGTAAGCCGGTGATGGAGGGGAAGGGCGTACTGTTTAAGAAATTCGCCGGGATCGACGTGTTTGATATCGAAGTGGACGAGCTGGATCCCGACAGGCTGATCGACGTGGTGGCGGCGCTGGAGCCGACTTTTGGCGGTATTAATCTGGAGGATATCAAAGCGCCAGAGTGCTTCTACATCGAAAAGAAACTGCGCGAGCGCATGAATATCCCGGTGTTCCACGACGATCAGCACGGCACGGCGATCATCTGTACCGCCGCGGTGCTTAACGGCCTGCGCGTGGTGAAGAAAAACATCTCCGACGTGCGGCTGGTGGTCTCCGGCGCCGGCGCTTCTGCCATTGCCTGCCTTAACCTGCTGGTGGCGCTGGGTATGCAGAAGCACAACATCGTGGTGTGCGATTCGAAAGGGGTGATCTACCAGGGCCGTGACGCCAACATGGAACAGACCAAGGCAGCCTATGCGGTAGCCGACAGCGGCAAGCGCAGCCTGCTCGAGGTGATTGCCGATGCCGATATCTTCCTCGGCTGCTCCGGGCCAAAAGTGATGACTCAGGAGATGGTAAAACGGATGGCGCGTGACCCGCTGATCCTCGCGCTGGCCAACCCGGAGCCGGAGATCCTGCCGCCGCTGGCGAAAGAGGTGCGCCCGGATGCCATTATCTGCACCGGCCGCTCGGACTTCCCCAATCAGGTGAATAACGTGCTGTGCTTCCCGTTTATCTTCCGCGGGGCGCTCGACGTGGGCGCGACGGCAATTAACGAGGAGATGAAGCTGGCGGCGGTGCACGCTATTGCCGAACTGGCGCTGGCGGAGCAGAGCGACGTGGTTGCCTCGGCCTACGGCGATCAGGAGCTGTCGTTTGGCCCGGAGTACCTGATCCCCAAACCGTTTGACCCGCGTCTGATTGTGCAGATCGCCCCGGCGGTAGCGAAAGCGGCGATGGAGTCCGGCGTGGCGCGCAGGCCGATTGCCGACTTCGATGCCTATCGCGAAAAGCTGATGGAGTTCGTCTATAAAACCAACCTGTTTATGAAACCGGTGTTCTCGCAGGCGCGTAAGGATCCGAAGCGGGTGGTGCTGGCCGAAGGGGAGGAGGCGCGCGTGCTGCACGCCACGCAGGAGCTGGTGACGCTCGGCCTGGCAAAACCGATCCTGATTGGTCGCCCAAGCGTGATCGAGATGCGCTTGCAGAAGCTGGGGCTGAAAATTGAGGCGGGCAAAGACTTCGAGGTGGTGAACAACGAATCCGATCCGCGCTTCAAAGAGTACTGGAACGAGTATTACCAGATCATGAAGCGACGCGGCGTTTCACCGCAGCAGGCGCAGCGGGCGGTGATTGGTAATCCGACGCTGATTGGCGCGATTATGGTTCATCGCGGTGAAGCCGACGCGCTGATCTGCGGCACCGTCGGCGACTACAAGCAGCATTACGACATTGTGGAGAAGCTGTTTGGCTTCCGTGCGGATGTGAAAGTCGCCGGAGCGATGAATGCGCTGGAGCTGCCGAGCGGCAATACTTTTATTGCCGATACCTACGTCAACGAGAACCCGACCCCGGAACAGCTGGCCGAGTTGACGCTGATGGCGGCAGAAACCGTGCGCCGCTTCGGTATTGAGCCTAAAGTCGCCCTGCTGTCGCACTCCAGCTTTGGCGCTTCCGATGCGCCCGCCGCCCGCAAGATGCGTGACACGCTGGCGCTGGTGAAGGCGCGTGCGCCAGATCTGGAAATCGACGGGGAGATGCACGGCGACGCCGCGCTGGTGGAGAGTATTCGCCAGGATCTGATGCCGGACAGCCCGCTAAAAGGCTCGGCCAACATTCTGATTATGCCGAACGTAGAGGCGGCGCGTATCAGCTACAACCTGCTGCGCGTCTCCTGCTCCGACGGCGTGACGGTTGGCCCGGTACTGATGGGGATTGCCAAACCGGTCCACGTGCTGACACCGATCTCTTCGGTGCGGCGCATCGTGAATATGGTGGCGCTGGCGGTGGTGGAGGCGCAAACCGCCCCGCTCTGATCCTCAAAAAGGCCGGGTGAGATGCCCGGCCGCTGCATTTAGATCCACTCGCGGGGGACGATAAAATCGCTGTACAGCGCGGCTTCCGGCGTGCCGGGCTGCGGCTGGTAGTCATATTCCCAGCGCACCAGCGGCGGCATCGACATCAGGATCGATTCAGTGCGGCCCCCGGTTTGCAGGCCAAACAGCGTGCCGCGATCCCATACCAGGTTAAACTCGACGTAGCGCCCGCGGCGATAGAGCTGGAAATCGCGCTCGCGTTCGCCCCACGGCATCGCCTTGCGGCGCTCGACAATCGGCAGATAGGCGTCGGTAAAGCCATTGCCTACCGCCCGCATAAAGCCGAAGCTCTGGTCGAAATCCGGCGTGTTCAGATCGTCAAAGAACAGCCCGCCGATGCCGCGCTGCTCGTTACGGTGCTTGAGATAGAAGTAATCATCGCACCACTTTTTATAGCGTGGATAGAGATCTTCGCCGAACGGCTGGCACAGGTCGGCAGCGGTCTGGTGCCAGTGCACCGCATCTTCTTCGAAGCCGTAATAGGGCGTCAGATCGAAACCGCCACCAAACCACCACACCGGGTCGGCGCCCGGTTTCTCGGCGATAAAGAAGCGCACGTTGGCGTGGCTGGTCGGGATATAGGGATTTTCAGGGTGGATCACCAGCGATACGCCCATCGCCTCAAAGCTGCGTCCCGCCAGCTCCGGGCGGTGAGCGGTGGCGGAAGCCGGCATTGCATCACCGTGTACGTGAGAAAAATTCACGCCAGCCTGCTCGAACACCCGGCCCTGACGCAGTACGCGACTGCGCCCGCCACCGCCACCAGGGCGATCCCAGCTGTCTTCGGCAAACCCGGCTGCGCCATCGGCGGCGGCCAGCTTGCGACAAATTTCATCCTGCAGGTGGAGTAAAAATTGCTTAACCTGGGCGATATCCGGAGTGTTCATGAGCAAATCCTGTGGCAAAAAGACGCGCGGATTATACGCCATTTGGCTCAGCCTGTGCGCCTGGTCGCATCATACTCGTCAAAAAAGCTGACGATGCCGTCGGCGATCGCTCCGGCAATTTTCTGGCGAAACGCGGTGGTGCCGAGCAGGCGCTCCTCATCAGGGTTGGTGATAAATGAGGTTTCCACCAGCACTGACGGGATGGAGGGCGACTTCAGCACCGCAAACGCCGCCTGCTCGGTGTGCTGGCTGTGCAGATGGTGTACCGGGCGGATCTGGCTCAGCACGTGCTTGCCGAGGGTCAGGCTATTTTTAATGGTATCGGTCTGCACCAGGTCAAACAGCACCTGCTGCAGATAGTGATCTTTCGCCGCCACTTTGACGCCGCCGACGTCATCTGCCGCGTTTTCACGCTCGGAGAGATAGCGTGCCATGGTACTGCTGGCGCCACGATTTGACAGGGCGAAGACCGAGGCGCCGTTAGCGCTCGGGCTGGTAAACCCGTCGGCGTGCACCGACATAAACAGGTCAGCACCGTGCTGATGGGCGATCTCCACGCGCTCGCCGAGCGGAATAAAGCGATCGGTTTCGCGCGTCAGGCGCACTTCAATACGCGGATGGTCACCCAGCAGGTGACGAATATGGTTGGCGATCTCCAGCACCACGTGCTTCTCCTCCGAGCCTTCATGACCGACCGCGCCGGAGTCAATCCCGCCGTGGCCGGGGTCAATCATCACGATACGTTTAGCGTTTTTCGCGCGCGGCGGCGGTGGAGAAACCGGCCTCGGCAGAACTGAACTGCCCCGCAGCGTGGCCTCTTCTTGTTTTGCGCGGGCCGGTCTGTTCGCCAGCAGCGCCAGCGCCAGGCCGGAGAGCAGAAGCTGACGGCGGCTGGTGAGCGGCGTCAGCTGAGAAATCTTTTTCATAAGAAGATCCTGAAGCATTAAGTGCTTATTGTTATATCGTAACAATGCGTCGACAGCGAGGGGGGAACTATTTCAGGTTTTTACCAGTTATTTCAGCAGACTAATTGCACAACGGCCGTTTTTTTTCTTTCAGGTGCGTTAACAGACTTGCACCCGCAGAAGAAAGCGTGATAATCAGCAAATTAGCCTTAACATCAGGTATATCCCATGGAAATCCGCGCATTCCGACAAGATGATTTTGAAGAAGTGATCACCCTTTGGGAGCGTTGCGATTTGTTACGTCCGTGGAATGATCCGGAAATGGATATCGAGCGTAAGCTCAATCACGACCCGGACCTGTTCCTGGTGGCGGTGGTGGGGGGCGAGATCGTTGGCACGCTGATGGGCGGCTACGACGGACATCGCGGCTCTGCCTATTATCTCGGCGTGCACCCTGATTATCAGGGCCGTGGCTTTGCCAACGCGCTGATTAATCGCCTGGAGAAAAAACTGATTGCGCGCGGCTGCCCAAAAATCAATGTGATGGTGCGCGAAGAGAACGATGCGGTAGCGGGCTTTTACGAAAAGCTGGATTATGAAACTCAGGACAGCCTGCTGCTTGGCAAGCGTCTGATTGAAGACCGCGAGTATTAATTTATTATTTTGAATTATTCCCCTGATGATTACGACGCCAAAGGCCAGCTGCGACTGCCGCTGAGCTTTTGGGCGATCTTACTGCTGCAGGCCCGCACCTGGGTGATGTTTGTTATGGCCGGTGCGTCGCGCCAGCAGGGCACGCAGCTGCTGGAGCTGTTCTACCCGGATACTCACTCGTTTTGGCTCGGCCTGGGTTTTGGCATTCCAGCCGCCATCGGCCTGCTGCTGACCGGTTATCGTCAGCGCCTGCCGCGCCTGTGGCAGGCCTGGCGCTGGGTGCTGATTATCACGCTGGCGGTGACGATGCTGGCGCCGCTGCTGATGCAGTGGCAGGAAGAGGATCCGCTCTCCGAACTGCTGCTGATGGTGACGCTGCTGGATGGCCTTGCGCTGCTGGCGCTGCTGTTCTCCCCGCGGCTGCGCGACTGCTTCGACCCGGCAAAAAATCATTAAATAAAACTTTTTTGCCTGCCGGTACTCCAAGCAGGTAATTAAGGACCCCGTTTATTCACTGGAGTTGTCATGAAAACTTTTCGCCCGGCGCTGTTAATCGCCACCATCATGCTGGCTGGCTGCGCCGGTTCCTCTTCTTCGCAGCCGCAAAGCGCCTCGTCGTCCACCTGGTGGAATCCGATTTCCTGGTCGTGGTCCAGCCTGTCCCCCACGCACTGGTTTAGTTCTTCGCTGCAGGTGAGCGAGCACGGCGTGGGTAAAGTCAATGGCAGCACCGCCATGCAGCAGGAGGCGATAGAGGATGGCCTGAGCGGCAACTATCAGCTGCGCCAGGGGATGCGCACTGCCAACGGTAATATCGTGCACTTCTGGCAGGCGCTGGACAGCGACAAACAGGTCAAGATGGTGCTGACGGGGCAGACGACCGTTAACCAGATTGAGGTCAGCGACAGCGATGTGGCCACTGAGAGCGGCGTTAAGATCGGCACGCCATTCAGCGATCTCTACAGCAAAGCGTTTGGCGCCTGCCAGCAGACCAGCGCAGGCGACAGCGCCAGCGTGGAGTGTAAGGCGCCGGGCAGCCAGCACATCAGCTACCAGTTCAGCGGCGAATGGCACGGGCCGGAAGGATTGATGCCGTCTGACGATGCGTTGAAAAGCTGGAAGCTGAGCAAAATTATCTGGCGCCGCTAAAGCCTGGCGACAAAGACCCCAATAATACTGCGTATAAATAGTCTCCTGGCGGTACGATTTAAGGTATGATACGGCGCAAAATCGACCAGAAATAACCTGAACGCCAGGAGAGCAGTATGTCCCATTTCCAGAGCGGCATTTTGTTAGAACATCGCCGTTTTGCTATTTACCTTGAAGCCATGGTGGCGGGCGATATTGCCGATCTGCGCCGCGCCGTGGCGAACTTCTTACAGCAGTTAGCAGCACTGCAGCAGCAGTACCCGGATGCCGGCCTCGGTGCCGTGATTGCTTTTGGCAACGGCCTGTGGAGCGACCTCAATCCGTCACAGGTCAGCGAGCTGAAAGATTTCCTGCCGCTGGGCAAGGGCATGGCCCCCGCCACCCAGCGCGACCTGCTGATCCATATTCAGTCGCTGCGTCACGATGTTAACTTTAGCCTTGCCCAGGCTGCGCTCGCGGCCTTTGGTGACACCCTGCGCATTGCCGAAGAGACGCATGGCTTCCGCTGGACGGAAGACCGCGATCTGAGCGGCTTTGTTGACGGCACTGAAAACCCTCAGGGTGAAAAGCGCCAGCAGGTAGCGATTATTGCCGCGGGCGCTAATGCGGGGGGGAGCTACGTGTTCAGCCAGCGCTGGCAGCACAATCTGAAAATGTTTAACCGCCTGGCGGTGGATAAGCAGGAGCAGATTATGGGCCGTACCAAAGTCAGTAATGAAGAGCTGGAAGGGGATGCCCGCCCGGCGACCTCACACGTGGCGCGCGTTGACCTTAAGGAAAACGGGGCAGGGCTGAAGATCCTGCGTCAGAGCCTGCCGTACGGCACGGCCAGCGGCACCAACGGGCTGTTTTTCCTCGCCTATTGCCGTACGCTACATAACATTGAGCAGCAGCTGCTGAGCATGTTTGGCGAAACCGACGGCAAGTTCGATGCGATGCTGCGCTTCACCAAGCCGGTAAGCGGCAGCTACTTCTATGCGCCGTCGCTGGAGCAGCTAGCGGCGTTGTAATGTCAGTTAGCCACGCGTAGGGTCCAGGCATGCCTGGACCGGGCGGGTCATGACCCGCCCCGACGTCCATTTCCCATCCCCTGCATAACCAATTCCACACCCTTATAGCGTTTTCTACTTGCAAAGCACCAAACGGTATATAAAACCGCTACAGCTTTCACCCGGGTTATAAATAAACTGAACGCTCTTATGGCCTGCCTGGCAGGCAATCTTTCAGGGTGCAATATGACGTTACCGACGGTTAAAAAATTAGTGAGCGCTACCGCACTTTCTATACTGCTGGCAACAGGCGCGCAGGCCACAGAACTTCTCAACAGTTCGTATGATGTGTCACGCGAGCTGTTTACCGCCCTGAATGCACCGTTTGAGCAGCAGTGGGCGCAGCAGCATCCGGGCGACACCCTGACCATAAAACAGTCCCATGCCGGTTCCTCCAAGCAGGCGCTGGCAATCCTGCAGGGGCTAAAGGCGGACGTGGTAACCTACAATCAGACCACGGACGTGCAGATCCTGCATGACAAAGGCAACCTGATCCCGGCCGACTGGAAGCAGCGCCTGCCGAATAACAGCTCGCCGTTTTACTCCACCATGGCCTTCCTGGTGCGTAAAGGTAACCCGAAGAACATCCACGACTGGAACGACCTGGTGCGTGACGATGTGAAGCTGATTTTCCCGAATCCGAAAACCTCCGGTAATGCGCGCTATACCTATCTGGCCGCGTGGGGGGCTTTCGATCGGTCCGATGGCCAGGACAAAGCCAAAACCGAAAAGTCGATGACTCAGTTCCTGAAAAACGTCGAAGTGTTTGATACCGGCGGACGCGGGGCCACCACCACCTTTGTGGAGCGCGGGCTGGGCGATGTGCTGATCAGCTTTGAGTCGGAGGTGAACACCATCCGCAACCAGTACGCGAAAGACGGTTATGAAGTGATCGTACCGAAAACCAATATTCTGGCGGAGTTCCCGGTGGCGTGGATCGATAAAAATGTCGAACACAACAAAACCGAAGACGCGGCCAAAGCCTATCTCAACTATCTCTACACGCCGAAGGCACAGCAGATAATGACCCAGTTTTACTACCGGGTGAATAATCCGCAGCTGATGGCCGAACAGAAAGATCGCTTCCCGCAGACCAACCTGTTTAAGGTTGAGGAGTCTTTCGGAAGCTGGGATCAGGTGATGAAAACCCATTTCGTCAGCGGTGGCGAGCTGGATAAGCTGTTAGCGGCGGGGCGTTAAAGATGTTTGCAACCAGTAGTAAGCGCGTACTGCCCGGGTTTGGCATCAGCCTTGGCAGCAGCCTGTTTTTCACCTGTCTGATCCTGCTGCTGCCGATCAGCGCGCTGCTGATGCAGCTGTCGCAGATGACGCTGGCGCAGTACTGGGAAGTGATCACCAACCCGCAGGTGGTTGCGGCGTATGAAGTGACCCTGCTGGCTGCCGGTGTGGCATCCCTCTTCAACGCGCTGTTTGGCATGCTGATGGCATGGATCCTGACGCGCTACCGCTTCCCGGGCCGCGCCATGCTTGATGGCCTGATGGACCTGCCGTTTGCGCTGCCAACCGCGGTAGCGGGTTTGACGCTGGCCGGGCTGTTCTCGGTCAACGGCTGGTACGGTCAGTGGCTGGCGCAGTTCGATATTAAAGTCTCTTACACCTGGCTCGGTATTGCCGTGGCGATGGCGTTTACCAGTATCCCGTTTGTGGTGCGTACCGTGCAGCCGGTGCTGGAAGAGTTAGGACCAGAGTATGAAGAAGCGGCTGAAACCTTAGGCGCGACGCCGTGGCAGAGCTTCCGCCGCGTGGTGCTGCCGGAAGTTGGCCCGGCGCTGCTGGCCGGAACCGCGCTGTCGTTCACCCGCAGCCTCGGCGAGTTTGGCGCAGTGATCTTCATCGCCGGGAATATCGCGTGGAAAACTGAAGTGACCTCGCTGATGATTTTTGTGCGCCTGCAGGAGTTCGATTATCCGGCAGCCAGCGCGATTGCCTCAGTTATCCTCGCCGCCTCGCTGCTGCTGCTGTTTGCGATTAACACCCTGCAGAGCCGCTTTGGCCGTCGTATTGGAGGCCACTAATGGCAGACGTTACCGATTTTAAAGGGGCAGATCGGACCCGCTTTCAGTGGGGTAAGTGGATCCTGATTGGCCTGGGGATGCTGATCTCCCTGCTGCTGCTGGTGGTGCCTTTAGTGGCAATTTTCACTACCGCATTTTCTGAGGGGCTGATGGCCACGCTGAGCAATCTTGGCGATGCCGATATGCTGCACTCGATCTGGCTGACCGTGCTGATTGCGCTGATCGCGGTGCCGGTCAACCTGGTGTTCGGTACCCTGCTGGCCTGGCTGGTGACGCGTTTTAGCTTCCCCGGTCGCCAGCTGCTGCTGACGCTGTTTGATATTCCTTTCGCCGTGTCGCCGGTGGTGGCAGGGCTGATGTATCTGCTGTTCTGGGGCGTGAACGGCCCGGCAGGCGGCTGGCTGGATGCCCATAACATCCAGCTGATGTTCTCCTGGCAGGGCATGGCCATGGTCACCATATTTGTCACCTGTCCGTTTGTGGTGCGCGAACTGGTGCCGGTGATGCTGAGCCAGGGCTCGCACGAAGATGAAGCGGCGGTGCTGCTGGGCGCCTCCGGCTGGAAAATGTTCTGGCGCGTGACGCTGCCCAACATCCGCTGGGCGCTGCTTTATGGCGTGGTGTTAACCAACGCCCGTGCGATTGGTGAGTTTGGTGCGGTCTCGGTGGTATCGGGATCGATTCGCGGCGAGACCTACACGCTGCCATTACAGGTTGAATTACTGCATCAGGACTATAACAGCGTGGGCGCATTTACCGCCGCGGGCTTGTTGACTCTGATGGCGATAGTGACGCTGTTTCTGAAAAGTGCGGTGCAGTGGCGGTTAGAGAGCCAGCAGAAGCGCTTGCAACGGGAGGGGAACCATGAGCATTGAGATCGGTAACATCAATAAATCCTTCGGCAAGACGAAAGTCCTGAACGATATTTCCCTGGATATCCCTTCCGGGCAAATGGTGGCGCTGCTGGGGCCGTCTGGCTCCGGCAAAACCACGCTGCTGCGTATTATTGCCGGGCTGGAAAACCAGAACAGCGGGCGCCTGAGCTTCCACGGTAAGGATGTCAGCCGCGTGCATGCCCGCGATCGCCAGGTCGGCTTTGTGTTCCAGCACTACGCGCTGTTCCGCCATATGACGGTGTTCGACAATATCGCCTTTGGCCTGTCGGTGCTGCCACGCCGCGAACGCCCGTCAGCAGCAGAAATTAAGCAGAAGGTCACCCGCCTGCTGGAGATGGTGCAGCTGGGGCATCTTGCCAGCCGCTATCCGGCACAGCTGTCAGGCGGGCAGAAGCAGCGTGTGGCGCTGGCGCGTGCGCTGGCCGTTGAGCCACAGATTTTGCTGCTGGATGAGCCATTTGGCGCGCTGGATGCGCAGGTGCGCAAAGAGCTGCGCCGCTGGCTGCGTCAGCTGCATGAAGAACTCAAGTTCACCAGCGTCTTCGTGACTCATGACCAGGAAGAAGCGATGGAAGTCGCCGACCGCGTGGTGGTGATGAGCCAGGGCAACATTGAGCAGGTGGGCACGCCGGACGACGTCTGGCGCGATCCGGCCACCCGTTTTGTGCTGGAGTTCCTCGGCGAAGTGAACCGCTTCGACGGCGAAGTGCACGGCTCCCAGTTCCATGTTGGTGCCCATCACTGGCCGCTGGGCTACGCGCCGGCACATCAGGGGGCGGTTGAGCTGTTCCTGCGCCCGTGGGAGATTAACGTCAGCCGCCAGAGCAGCCTGGAAACGCCGCTGCCGGTACAGATTCTGGAAGTCAGCCCGCGTGGGCATTACTGGCAGCTGGTGGTTCAGCCCGCAGAGTGGAGCGGTGAGCCAATTACCGTGGTAATGGAGGGGGACCAGGTCGCCCCGATCCGCGGTGAGCGTCTGTTCGTTGGCCTGCAGCACGCGCGCCTGTATCACGGTGATACGCCATTACGCCCTGTTGCCTTTGCACATAGCGCCTGATATTTTTTGTTCTGACATCTTTTGGAGAGAGGCTGGGTAATTCCGGCCTCTCTCATTTCATGCCGGGAATCACACCTTGACCACACTCGAAAATACCATCGGCAAGACGCCGCTGATTAAGCTGCAGCGCCTGGCACCGGACAACGGCAGCGAAATCTGGCTCAAGCTGGAGGGAAATAATCCCGCCGGTTCGGTGAAAGACCGTGCTGCGCTGTCGATGATCCATCAGGCTGAGCTGCGCGGGGAAATTCACCCTGGCGACGTGCTGATTGAAGCGACCAGCGGTAATACCGGTATTGCGCTGGCGATGATCGCCGCGATGAAAGGGTATGTGCTGAAGCTGCTGATGCCGGAGAATATGAGCATTGAGCGCCAGGCGGCGATGAAGGCCTACGGTGCCGAGCTGATTCTGGTCAGCCGCGAGCAGGGCATGGAGGGCGCGCGTGACCTGGCCGCCGCGATGGCGGCACGCGGGGAAGGCAAAGTGCTGGATCAGTTTAACAACCCGGATAACCCGCTCGGGCATTATCAGACTACCGGGCCGGAAATCTGGCAGCAGAGCGCTGGCCGCCTGACCCATTTTGTCTCCAGCATGGGCACCACCGGGACCATTACCGGCGTCGGCAGGTATCTGAAAGAGCTGAGTAGTTCGGTGGAGATTGTCGGGCTGCAGCCCTCGGAAGGCAGCAGCATTCCCGGCATTCGCCGCTGGCCTGCCGCCTATCTGCCGGGCATCTTCCGTCCTGAGCTGGTGGATCGGGTGATCGATATGTCACAGCAGGAAGCCGAAGAGACGATGCGCCAGCTGGCACAGCGCGAAGGCATCTTCTGCGGGGTCAGCTCCGGCGGCGCGGTGGCGGGGGCGCTGCGTATTGCGCGTGAACAGCCCGGCAGCGTCATCGTGGCGATAATCTGCGATCGCGGCGACCGCTACCTCTCAACCGGCGTCTATTAGCCTCCCTTTTTCTCAACGGCGGCAGAACCTTCTGGCGCCGCGCCTATCAAATCCTTCCGCCCCTTTTTTCCGCCTTTGTTAGACTGTAAGGATTGGGTAAAAGCGGCTGCTAATTCGTCGGTTTAAGGCGAAAATGGCGGCTGTATCATTGAGAGATCCTGTATGAAAATTTTACTGGTCGATGACGACCTCGAATTGGGCACCATGCTCAGTCAGTATCTGATTGCGGAAGGTTTTGACGCCTCGCTGGTTCTGACCGGCAAAGCGGGCGTGGATGGGGCGCTATCTGGCCAGTACCACGCGATGATCCTTGATATTATGCTGCCGGATATGAGCGGGATTGACGTGCTGCGCCAGGTACGACAGAACAGCCGCCTGCCGGTGATTATGCTGACCGCCAAGGGCGACAACATCGATCGCGTGATCGGCCTTGAGATGGGTGCGGATGACTATATGCCGAAGCCATGCTACCCGCGTGAGCTGGTGGCGCGCCTGCGGGCGGTGCTGCGCCGCGTGGAGGAGCAGCCCGTGGTTATTGAGAATAAAGATGTTATCGCCTGGGGCGAGCTGACGCTTAATCCGGCCACGCGCATCAGCGAGTGGCAGCAAAAGCCCTTTGACCTGACGGCATCGGAGTTCAACCTGCTGGACCTGCTGCTGCGCTCGCCGGACCGCGTGGTGTCGAAAGATGAACTCTCTGAAAAGGGGTTAGGCCGCCCGCGTGAAGCTTACGACCGCAGCGTGGACGTGCACATCAGTAATATTCGCCAGAAGCTGGCCGCGCTGACCCATGACACCATCAATATTGAGACGGTGCGCAGTATCGGCTACCGTATCCGATGAAAACCGGCTTCCGCGGCTTCCTGTTTTGGAAGATCCTGATCGGCTTCTGGCTCACCTATATCGCTATTACCCAGCTGCTTTGGCTGGGTTTTAGCTTATATGGCAAGCATCATGAGCCGCCAGAAAACATGGCCACTAAGCGCATCGTTAATTTGCAGATGACGTCGGCCGTCTCGGTGCTGCAGCGCGGCGGGATGGAGGCGCTGAACGATATGATGGTCGACTGGCCGCCTAACGACCGGCGTTTCTTCTCGGTCAAAGTGGTGGCGTCACCGCCGCCGCAGCTTCAGCCGCGCGATGAACTCAACCGCGATCTGGGGCCGGGTGAGTTTCCTAAAGAGGTTACGGAGTGGGTCAAAGGGGCCGATGGCCGCCAGTATCAGCTGAGCTACGACGTGGCGGGGCTGCGCGCTGACAGCTCCATGGGCAGGCATCCTCACAGCATCCTGAACATGCCGGAACCGCTGTTTATCGTCGGCATGGTGTGTGGCCTGCTGTTCAGCCTGTTCCTCGCCTGGAACCTGACGCGCCCGATGCGCCAGCTGCGCGCCGGCTTTGCCCGCGTTTCAAAAGGTGACCTTTCGGTGCGTCTGTTCCCGCAGATGCGCCGCCGCCACGATGAGCTGTCGGTGGTGGCGCAGGACTTTGATGCCATGGTCGAGCGCCTGTCGGTGCTGGTCAGCGCCCGTGAGGAGCTGCTGCACGATGTCTCGCACGAGCTGCGCTCACCGCTGGCACGTTTGCAGCTGGCGACCGGGCTGGCGCGCCAGACGCCGGAATCGGTTGGTGCTTCGCTCGACCGCATTGATGAAGAAGCCCGGCGCCTGGATAAAATGATCGGCGAATTGCTGACGCTGTCGCGAGCAGAGCATCAGGCGCTGCCGGATGAGCAGTATTTCGACCTGCTGGGGCTGCTGGAAGCGGTGGCGAACGATGCGCGTTATGAAGCACAGGTTCCCGGCGTTGAAATCCTGTTGTACGCTGATGAGCAGCAGGATTACACCGTCAAAGGGGATGCTAATCTGATCCGCTCGGCGGTGGAGAATGTGGTGCGTAATGCGCTGCGCTTCTCGCTGCAAGGCCAGCAGGTGCAGATAAACCTGCGCCAGGAGCAGGGCTGGCTGATTATCAGCGTGCGCGATCGCGGGCCGGGGGTGGAGGCGGATAAGCTTTCCAGCATTTTCGACCCGTTTGTGCGCGTAAACTCGCCCCTTTCAGGTAAAGGCTATGGCCTTGGGTTATCCATCGTGCGTAAAGTCGTGGCCGCCCACCGGGGTGACGTCAGCGCAATGAATGCCCGTGACGGCGGACTGGAAATCACTCTTCGCCTGCCGCACTGGGTGGTATAAGTATTTAAAGAGGAAACGTCATGAGCGGTGTGAGCAGCGCCAGACAACAGGAAGTGCAGCGCATAGTCGAGGCGTTATCAGTGGCTATTGCACAGCATCGGTTAAAACCGGGAGTACGTCTGGTTGAGTCACAAATTGTGGAGGCGTTATCGGCCAACCGCAATCACGTCCAGGCCGCGCTGCAGCGGCTGGCGCTTCAGAAAATTGTGACGATCGCGCCAAATCGCGGCGCGCGGGTTGCACGGCCGCAGGCGCGTGAGGCCAGAGAAGTGTTTATTGCCCGTCGAGCGATTGAAGGCGCAATGATTGCCGCAATTACCCCCGAAAAACTGGCGTGCCATCAGGCCGAAATCGATGCCCATATGCAGGCGGAGAAGCGCGCCATCGCCGGTGAAGATCGCCGTGATATCGTGCGTGAACTGAGCCAATTCCACCTGCTGCTGGCGAGGGTCAGCGATAATCAGGTACTGATTGAGATGCTGGAAAATCTGATGGTGCGCAGCTCGTTAATCGTAGCCTTGTATCAGCGCAATGACAGCCCCGCCTGTCAGTGTCAGGAGCACAGTGCAGTGATTAACGCGTTGAAAGCAGGGGAGGTGGCAGATGCTCAGGCGATGATGAACGAGCACCTGCTTCAGCTTGAGCACCAGCTGGATCTGGATGACACCCCGCTGAATTCCCTCAGCCTGCGTGATGCGCTGCTCTCCAGCTCTTAACCCGGTATCAGCGGCATAAAAAAAAGCCCCCCGCAGCTGCCTGCGGGGGGCTTTTGACGTTAACGATAGCGTTACTTCTTGATGCGGATAACCGGAGTTTCACCCACAACAACGCTACCCGTCAGCTTAACCAGCTCTTTGATCTCATCCATATTGGAGATCACCACTGGCGTCAGCGTCGATTTTGCTTTCTCTTCCAGCAGAGCCAGATCGAACTCAATCACGACGTCGCCTTTTTTCACTTTCTGGCCTTCTTCAGCGATGCGCTTGAAGCCTTCGCCTTTCAGCTCAACGGTATCGATACCGAAGTGGACGAACAGCTCAATGCCATTGTCAGATTCGATGGAAAAAGCATGATTGGTTTCGAAAATCTTTCCGATGGTGCCATCGACCGGCGCAACCATTTTATTGCCAGTAGGTTTGATAGCGATACCGTCGCCAACAATTTTCTCCGCAAACACGACGTCCGGTACATCTTCGATATTAACGATTTCGCCAGACAGCGGTGCTACGATCTCAATGGCACCAGATGCGGAATCTGACTTATCGCCAAAAAGTTTTGAAAACAAACCCATGTTCTTCTCCTAAGCAGTAATATTGGGCCAGCGTTTCAGGCTTCAGCAGAGTGTTTTTTCTTCAATGAACTTGTTGACCAGGTTCATCAACTCGTCCGCTGTCGGTTGAGCCAGAGCCTGCTCTGCCAATGCCTTCGCATCTTCAAAATTCGTATTACGAATAATTTTCTTGATGCGTGGGATAGAAATGGCACTCATGCTGAATTCGTCCAGCCCCATTCCCAATAACAGTAGTGTAGCACGTTCGTCGCCTGCCAGCTCACCGCACATACCAGTCCACTTGCCTTCGGCATGAGAAGCATCAATAACCTGCTTAATCAGCGTCAGAACGGAAGGAGACATTGGGTTGTAGAGATGGGAAATCAGGTCGTTACCACGATCCACGGCCAGAGTATACTGCGTCAGGTCGTTTGTCCCAATACTAAAGAAATCAACTTCTTTTGCCAGATGGTGAGCGATAACGGCCGAGGCAGGGGTTTCCACCATAATGCCGACTTCAATGCTCTCATCGAAGGATTTGCTTTCAGCACGCAGCTGAGCTTTCAGCGTTTCAAGTTCGGCTTTCAGGAAGCGTACTTCTTCAACGGAAATCACCATCGGGAACATGATGCGCAGCTTGCCAAAGGAGGAGGCACGCAGGATCGCGCGCAGCTGGGCATGCAGAATTTCTTTGCGGTCCATACAGATACGGATTGCGCGCCAGCCGAGGAACGGGTTGTCTTCTTTCGGCAGGTTCATGTACGGCAGATCTTTGTCACCGCCGATATCCATAGTACGCACGATAACCGCCTGAGAACCCACAGCTTCCGCGACGGCTTTATACGCCTGGAACTGTTCTTCTTCGGTTGGCAGTGAGTCACGGTCCATAAACAGGAACTCGGTGCGGTACAGACCTACGCCTTCCGCGCCGTTGCGCTCTGCACCGGCCACGTCGCGTACGGTACCGATGTTGGCGCAGACTTCAACCTGGTGACCGTCAAGCGTCACGGCAGGCAGATCTTTCAGCTTCGCCAGCTCGTTTTTCTCGCTGAGATACTGGTGAGCGACCGCTTTCAGCTCTTCGATTTTCTCAGGCGTTGGATTCACGTACACCTGGTTGTTAACGCCATCGAGGATCAGGAAGTCGTCGTTTTTTACCTGGTTGGTCACATCGCCGGTACCTACGATAGCGGGCAGCTCAAGTGAGCGGGCCATGATCGAGGTGTGTGAGGTGCGGCCACCGATATCGGTGATAAAGCCAAGCACTTTGTTCAGGTTCAGCTGCGCGGTTTCTGACGGCGTCAGATCTTTCGCGATCAGCAGAACTTCTTCGTTGATAGCGCTGAGGTCAACGATATGCAGACCAAGGATATTTTGCAGCAGGCGTTTACCGATATCACGGACGTCGGCGGCACGCTCTTTCAGATATTCGTCATCGAGCTCTTCCAGCGCTTTCGCCTGGCCTTCGATCACGGAAAAGGCAGCGGCATCCGCTGTGGCATGCTCGTCTTTAATCAGGGCAATGATTTCCTGCTCAAGCTCTTCATCTTCCAGCAGCATGATATGCCCCTCGAAGATCGCTTCTTTCTCTTCACCGAAGGTTTCCCCGGCTTTGATTTTGATCGCTTCCAGCTGCACGGCAGCCTTTTTACGACCATCAAGAAAACGCTGAACTTCCTGATCGACCTGGTCGGCAGTAATCTTCTTCCGGTTGATGATAATCTCATCTTCTTTCAGCAGAAGCGCCTTGCCAAAAGCGATACCCGGTGATGCTAAAATGCCTGAAATCATAACCCTACCTTTTCTTTCTCTGATAATCATCTGAAGCAAAGTAGCCCAGATGACTGCATCGGTTGATCCACTCAGCGAGCCGGAACAGAATGCAATGTGAGTTGACTACTTTCGGCTACTTTACGAAAGCAACATCGCGGACGTACTGTCCGCGATCAATATTGCAATCATCTGTCCTGAAACACTGCGCTGGACAGCTGGAAAGTGTGCTGATTACTCGAGTTCAGCCATCAGTTTAACCAGATGCTCAACGGCTTTCTGCTCATCTTCGCCTTCTGCTGACAAGGTAACAACGGTGCCCTGAGTCAGACCCAGCGTCTGCAGCTTGAACAGGCTTTTGGCGCTGGCAGATTTGCCGTTAGAAGTAACGGTGATTTCGGAAGAGAAGGCTTTCGCTTCTTTAACGAACTGAGCTGCTGGACGAGTGTGCAGGCCGTTTGGTGCGGTAATGGTGACTTCTTGCTGGAACATTATGTTTCCCCAACTTCATGGTTTGGTGTTGTTGATCCAAAGTCTAGCCTGGAGGCATGACTTTAGCCTGTATTGAGTCGCGCTGGCATGGTATGAAGACTGGCCAAAAAATGCGCTGGTAAGGTGGAGTTAAGATTGAGTGAAAATCCGGGATTTTCGCCTCGCTTTTCCGCCTACCATTATGCCGCGATTACCTTTCAGCGCCAAACCAGTAAATCGATTCAGCTTGATCCAGTTCACGCCGCGATTAATTTTACGGATCGAAATAATTGGCAGTCTAAATACCAGACACACGAGGGTAAAATCAATCTGCAGGGTGACAAAAGTTTGACGCAGTCCACAAAAAAGCACCCGTTCGGGTGCTTTTTCAGACAATTTCGTCCAGCCGGCATTACTGCTGCAATTCTTTCTCAGTAAACAGGTCCGCAAACAGGGCGGTTGACAGGTAACGCTCGCCGGAAGAGGGCAAGATTACCACGATATTTTTGTTGGCGAACGCCTCGTCTTCCTGCAGTTTCAGCGCGGCAGCAACGGCTGCCCCGGAAGAGATACCGGCAAGAATACCTTCCTCTTCCATCAGACGACGTGCGGTGGAGATCGCCTCTTCATTGGTGATGGCGACCACGCGGTCAACCAGGTTGAGATCGAGGTTGCCAGGAATGAAGCCAGCGCCGATACCCTGAATTTTATGCGGGCCGGGTTTGATCTCTTCACCAGCAATCGCCTGAGCGATGACCGGCGAGTCAGTCGGTTCCACTGCCACGGTGATCAGGTCTTTTTTGCCTTTGGTGTTTTTGATGTAGCGGCTCACCCCGGTCAGGGTGCCACCGGTACCAACACCGGCAATAAAGACATCCACTTCGCCATCGGTATCTTCCCAGATTTCCGGGCCGGTGGTTTTTTCGTGGATCTCCGGGTTTGCCGGGTTGCTGAACTGCTGTAGCAGCACGAATTTATCCGGGTCACTGGCAACAATCTCTTCTGCCTTGCTGATTGCCCCTTTCATGCCTTTCGCACCTTCGGTCAGCACCAGGTTAGCGCCGAGTGCTTTCAGCAGTTTACGGCGCTCAACGCTCATGGTTTCCGGCATGGTTAGCGTCAGCTTATAACCGCGTGCTGCTGCAACATAGGCCAGCGCAATACCGGTGTTGCCGCTGGTCGGCTCCACCAGTTCGATGCCCGGTTTCAGAATTCCCCGTTTTTCCGCGTCCCAAATCATATTGGCACCGATACGGCATTTGATACTAAAGCTAGGGTTACGCGATTCAACTTTAGCCAGAATGCGTCCATTACCGATGCGGTTCAGTCGAACCAGCGGCGTATGGCCGATTGTTAAAGAGTTGTCTTCATAGATCTTGCTCATAGCCTGTCCTTAACTGTCTGAAATTTTGGGATTGGCTTAGAGCATACCTTGTTCAATTTCACAAGGAAGTGAAGAAATCGTATATAGATATGTTCGCTGGAAATAAGCCCTGCCGAAATGGCATAAGGGGCATCTGTAAGCATGAGGAATCAGTGCGCAGAGGGCGAACACGAAAGTATTACCAGGAATATTGGGTTGAATATCATCGCGGGATGACAGGTTTCAGGAGGGAGGGCTGCTTTCCGCACGGCCATCCCTGGCCGTGAGCCTGCTGCAATCAGCGGGGGTAGAGAACGTTTAGCGATGCAGTGCCAGCTGCGCGCGGTAACGATCGACCCACATCGCGGTAGCGCCGCAAACGGCGACGGGCAGGATCACCAGATTCAGAACAGGGATGAGGGTAAACAGGCTGACCAGCGCGCCGAACTGCATATTGTCGGTCTTATTTTGACGCAGGGCAGAGCGCATCTGGCGGAAGCTGACCTTGTGGTTATCAAACGGATAGTCGCAGTACTGAATCGACAGCATCCAGGCGCTAAACAGGAACCACAGCACCGGTGCAACGGTTTGACCAAAACCTGGGACAAAATAGAGCAACAGCAGGACCAGCGCACGCGGCAGATAGTAAGCCAGTTTCTGCCATTCGCGCTTCATTATGCGCGGCAGATCTTTCACCAGCCCGCTCCAGCCGCTGTCCGGCAGCGGTTTACCGGTCAACCTTCCTTCCAGCTGTTCCGCCAGTAGCCCGCAGAACGGTGCAGCAATCCAGTTGGCAATAGTGGAGAAAAAGTAGCTAAAGACTAAAATGATCGACAACACCACCAGTGGCCAGAGCAGATAGCTCAGCCACTGAAGCCAGCCGGGAACCAGTGCCATCAATTCTGGTATCCACTGGCCCATGCGGTGGAACAACCAGACAAAGGCGCCACCCATCAGGACGATATTCACTAATAGTGGAAGAATGACAAAACGACGGATGCCAGGCAGGCGGATCAGTTTCCATCCCTGGGCAAAATAGTGCACGCCGTTGTAAGCGTGGTCGGAATTGTGATGTGACATGGACTGCTTTTCTCCATTATTCGGGCAGGCTGTGGCTATCATAACCCAGCTTTTTCCACTTACCAGGTGCCCTTTGCGCGAAAAAACAGCAAAAAAGCACACCTGGTACGTGATATTTGTCAGAAAATACTGCACGGACTTGCACTTGTGTACTCGGGCAAATACAGTTAGAGGATAAAGTTTGCCGCGGTGGCAAGGTATTGGAACAACAGAGAATACAATGATGCAGGATTTGCGTCTGATATTAATCGTTGTTGGCGCGATCGCCATAATAGCGCTTTTACTGCACGGCCTGTGGACCAGCCGTAAAGAGCGCTCATCCGTTTTTCGCGATCGCCCGCACAAGCGTTTAAAGCAGGACAGAGAAGAAGCGTTCGAGGATGACGAAGAGGGCGTAGGTGAAGTGCGCGTACAGCGTAACCAGCCTGAGCCAACGGACACCTCCCTGGGTGGATTTAATGCCGGGGATGAGCCGCCGCGTCAGCCCAAACCACGTCAGCAGCCAGAACCTGTGCGTCATCAGCCACAAATTGACGAGCAGCCAGAGCTGGATCCGCTGTTTGGCGGTGAGTTGCCGCACGCGCCGGAACCTGAATACGATGAACCGGAAGTTTCAGCGCCGGTGCGTCAGCCTGAGCCTGCTCGCCCGGCCGTCACGCGTGAGCCTGTCAGCCCGCCCGCTGCGCCAGTGCAGCCAGCAGTGACGGAACCGACGGTTGAAGAGATTGCCGAGCAGAAGCGTGAAGAAGCGCGGCGTAAAGAGACCGTTCTGGTACTGCACGTTTCGGCCCACGCCGGTGGCGTGATCAACGGTGAAGCGCTGCTGCAGGGCGTATTGCAGGCTGGCTTCCAGTTTGGCGAAATGAACATCTTCCATCGTCATCTGAACCCGGCGGGCAGCGGCCCGGTCCTGTTCAGCCTGGCGAATATGGTAAAACCAGGGTCGTTCAACCCGGATAACATGTCCGAGTTCTCCACCCCGGGGGTCTCTATCTTTATGATGGTGCCGTCGTACGGTGATGCCCATCAGAATTTCAAGCTGATGCTGCAATCCGCACAGCGCATCGCCGACGATGTTGGTGGCGTGGTGCTGGATGATGAACGCCGCATGATGACGCCGCAAAAGCTGGAAACTTACAAGGCGCGCATCCGCGACGTTATTGACGCTAACAGCCTCTGAGTTTCCCGCTATAATCGAACTCTTCCCAAACCCCCGTCTTCGGGGGTTTTTTATCTTTGATGGTGCCGCTATGGAATCCGTACAACAACAACTCACCCATCTGCGAACCCAGCTTCGCCACCACGAATACCAGTACCACGTGCTTGATGCCCCCGAAGTCCCCGATGCGGAATATGACCGTCTGATGGCGGAGCTGCGCGCGCTGGAAGCTGAGCATCCTGAGCTCATCACCAGCGATTCCCCGACCCAGCGCGTCGGGGCTGCGCCATTAAGCGCCTTCGAGCAGGTGCGTCATGAAGTGCCCATGCTGTCGCTGGATAATGCCTTTGATGAAGAGAGCTACCTGGCATTTAACAAGCGCGTGCAGGATCGGCTGAAAAGCGTGGATGAGATCACCTTCTGCTGCGAGCTGAAGCTCGACGGACTGGCCGTCAGCCTGCTGTATGAGAACGGCGAACTGGTGCGCGCTGCCACCCGTGGCGACGGCACCACTGGCGAAAATATCACGGCTAACGTGCGCACTATTCGCGCCATCCCACTGCGCCTGCGTGGGGAGAATATTCCAGCCCGCGTCGAAGTGCGCGGCGAAGTGTTTATGCCGCAGCCTGGCTTCGAAAAGATGAACGACGAAGCGCGCCGCACCGGCAATAAGGTGTTCGCCAACCCGCGTAACGCCGCCGCCGGGTCGCTGCGCCAGCTTGACCCGCGTATCACCGCCAAACGCCCGCTGACCTTCTTCTGCTACGGTCTTGGTCTGCTGGAAGGCGGTGAAATGCCGCGTAGCCATATCGGGCGCTTGCAGCAGTTTAAAGCCTGGGGATTACCGGTCAGTGAACGCGTGCGCCTGTGCCACACCGCGGAAGAAGTGCTGGCGTTTTACCATCAGGTGGAGGCCGACCGCCCGAATCTCGGCTTTGATATCGATGGCGTGGTGATCAAAGTCGATTCGCTCGATCTGCAGGAGCAGCTCGGCTTTGTGGCACGCGCACCGCGCTGGGCGGTGGCGTTTAAATTCCCGGCGCAGGAGCAGATGACCGTGGTGCGCGACGTTGAATTCCAGGTGGGCCGCACCGGCGCGATTACTCCCGTAGCGCGCCTGGAGCCGGTGCTGGTCGCGGGCGTGATGGTGAGTAACGCCACGCTGCATAACGCCGATGAAATTGAACGCCTCGGCCTGAAGATTGGTGACCGCGTGGTGATCCGTCGCGCGGGTGATGTGATTCCCCAGGTGGTCAGCGTGGTGAAGAGCGCGCAACAGGCGCGTGAAGTGCAGTTCCCCACGCACTGCCCGGTCTGCGGCTCGGACGTAGAGCGCGTTGAGGGAGAGGTCGTTGCCCGCTGTACCGGCGGTCTGATCTGCGGCGCGCAGCGCAAAGGGGCGCTTAAACACTTTGTGTCGCGCCGGGCGCTGGATATCGACGGCATGGGCGAGAAGATCATCGACCAGCTGGTGGATAAAGAGTACGTGAAAAATCCGGCGGATCTGTTCGATCTCACCCCCGGCAAGCTGACCGGGCTGGATCGTATGGGGCCGAAGTCGGCACAGAACATCGTCGACGCGCTGGCGAAAGCTAAACAAACCACCTTTGCCCGCTTCCTCTATGCGCTGGGCATCAGTGAAGTTGGTGAAGCCACCGCTGCTAACCTCGCCGCGCATTTCGGTACCCTGGAGGCGTTAATGGCCGCCGATCTGGAGGCGTTAATCGCCGTACCGGACGTGGGCAAGGTGGTCGCCAGCCACGTGCGTAACTTTATGGATGAAGAGAGCAACCGTGAGGTGATCCGCCTGCTGGTCGAGAAAGCCGGCATCCACTGGCCGGAAGTGGTAGTGGTGAAAGCCGAAGAGATCGACAGCCCGTTCGCCGGGAAAACCGTGGTGCTGACCGGCTCGCTCAGCATTCTCTCACGCGACGAAGCGAAAGACCGGCTGGTGGCGCTGGGGGCGAAAGTCAGCGGCAGCGTGTCGAAGAAAACCGATCTGGTGATTGCCGGGGAAGCCGCCGGCTCCAAGCTGGTCAAAGCGCAGGAGCTGGGGATTGAGGTGATCGACGAAGCAGAAATGATCCGCTTACTGGGCGAGTGACATGGAAAAACAACACCTGATTGAGATCGCCAATACCGTCATGCCCTACGGCAAATACAAAGGGCGGGTGCTGATCGACCTGCCGGAAGAGTATCTGCTGTGGTTTGCGCGTAAAGATGAGTTCCCGCAGGGGCATCTGGGGGAGCTGATGCAGATCGCGCTGGCGATTAAAATCGAAGGTCTGGAAGGGCTGGTGAAACCGCTTAAGCGCTAGCTTAAACAGTTGATTTGCACCTTAAACAACCTTAGCCATGCGGCAACTGGCACTTTTTACGCGATATCATCGCCAGCTAATGATGATTTTAGCTAAAAGGAACGTTAATGCCGCGTTTAAGTGCTTATATTCTTACTCTGGCTGGCCTCACCGGCGCCGCTTGCTCTACCGCTGCCTGGGCTGATTGTGGTAATCCGCAAGACAGCTTCAGCAGTGTCATCCCCTGCTATCGTGCAGCGCTGGCATCTGAACCGCTGGACTACCACTGGCTAGGCAGCGAAAATCTCGAGCAGCTGGAACTGCGCCACTATTCACTCAACTCTCAGTCCTGGTCACCGGCAGGGTTGGTTCAGCCTGCAGTATGGCAGCACGATGTTGATATCTATATTCCGCAGAATGCGCTTTCCGCCCGGGCGGTGGTATTTATTAATAACGGCACCAATAATCCCGAACCGGGTAAGCCGGCCAAAGCCTCAACCGATATGACCAGAGAGAAATTAGCCTCGCTGGCGCGTAATACCCGCTCGATTATTGTCTCAGTCAGCAATGTCCCTAATCAGCTTCTCACTTACGCTAACGATGCGCAGGCTAAAGCGGAAGATGACAGCGTGGCGCACAGCTGGTCTATTTTTATGCAAGATCCGCAGGCAACGCCAACGATCCCGCTGCACGTACCGATGGCGGCCACGGTGTCGCAGGTGATGAATCTGGCAGAGCGCGAGCTTGATGAGTGGCAGGTGAAAAAATTCATTGTTTCCGGTATTTCAAAACGCGGCTGGACCACATGGCTGGCGGCGATAGCCGATCCTCGCGTTGAGGCTATTGCACCGTTCGCCATTGATTTACTGGGTATTCGCCCGGCGCTAAAGCATATGTATCGCAGCTATGGTAATAACTGGCCAGTGGCATTTTATCCCTATTTCCAAAAAGGGGTGGATACCAGCGTGGAAACGCCACAGTTTGCTGAGTTAATGAAAATTGAAGACCCGCTGGAATATAAAGACAGCGCGTACGGTCAGCGTCTGGAGATCCCCAAATATATTATTAATGCCAGCGGTGATGACTTCTATGTACCTGATAATAGCCGTTTCTACTTTGGCCAGCTGCCGGGGCAAAAATCCCTGCGTATGGCACCCAACAGCGGGCATGCAGGTATCCGTGACTTCGCCGAGCAGTCACTAACCCATTTTGTGAATCGAATCCAGCAGTCGCAGCCGCTGCCGGTGGTAACAACGGCATGGCAGGAGAGCCAGCTAAAAGTAACATTCTCCGAGTCGCCCAAAGAGCTTAAGCTCTGGCAGGCAGTAAACCCGGAAGCGCGTGATTTCCGCCACTCCTGTCAGATTGAATACCAGGCAGAAGCGCTGCCGATTAGCGAATCGCTGAATATCAAATTAGCATCACCGGAGAAAGGCTGGCAGGCAACCTACGTTGAAGCCACCTTCGCAGATGGTTTTGTTGCCACAACGCCGGTCTATATTACTCCGGATGATAAATATCCAACGGTTGCGCCAGCGGAGAAAGGCCCGGCCTGTAAGACGCTGCCGGGACGTGGCCTGGGGGAAAGTCAGGAATAAAGAGGGGTAACCGTCGCAGCCGCTCGGTCTGCGACGGTAAGTGTGGCACGTTACTTCTGCGATTCAACCACCGCTTTACTACTCGTGGTGGCTTTTTCCCCGGTGGCCAGCTTCTCTCCCGCCCTCTTATAGCGCTGCGCCAGCATTGAACAGACCATCAGCTGCACCTGGTGGAAGATCATCAGCGGCAGAACGATAATCCCCACCGCCGCGGACGGGAACAGAATGTTCGCCATCGGTACGCCGTTTGCCAGGCTCTTTTTCGAGCCGCAGAACAGAATGGTGATCTCATCCGCCCGATTAAAGCCGAACAGCTTCGCGGCGGCCAGGTTAACGGCCAGCACCACAAACAGCAGGCCAAGGCTGCCGACCACAATCCATACCAGGGTCATCGCCCCCACGCGGTGCCAGATACCGTTGACCACCGCTTCACTAAAGGCGGAGTAAACTACTAGCAGAATCGACGCCTGGTCGGTTTTACCAATCAGGCCACGGTTGCGCTCAACCCATCCGGCAATCCAGCGGCGCGACAGATGACCAATCACGAACGGCACCAGCAGCTGCAGCATAATGCGACCGATCTGCGCCAGGCTGCCGCCCGGGACGTCGCTGTGGACGTTCATCAGCAGGCCAACCAGCAGAGGAGAGATAAATACCCCCAGCAGGCTGGAAGCCGAAGCGCTGCATACCGCCGCCGCAACGTTCCCCCCGGCCAGAGAGGTCAGGGCAATCGATGACTGTACGGTAGCCGGCAGGATCGACAGATACATAAAGCCGGTATAAATCTCGGTGCTGAGATTAAGCGGATGCCACCAGACAAACAGCATGCCCAGCGCCGGGAACATGACGAAGGTGCTGAACATCACCCACAGGTGCAGACGCCAGTGGCCGCCGCCGGCGATGATTTTCTCCCGCGACAGCTTGGCGCCGTGCATAAAGAACAGCAGGGCGATCGCGGCGGTAGTCAGCCACTCAAAGAAATCAACAAAATGGCCGCGCGCAGGCAGGAAAGAGGCCAGCAGCACGGTGATAATCAGTTTCAACATCAGTGGGTCGATACGAAAAATACGCATGTTAATGCCTGGTTAAAAAAACATGCGGCTATTGTGCGCTGACGAGGTTTAGAAATAAAATTGATTTATTGAATTCATATATGAGCAAAATCGATGAATTATACGCTTCGTCAGCTGCGCGTGTTTGTTGCCGTGGCCCAGCAGGGCAGTTTCAGTCAGGCGGGGCAGCTGATTGGCCTGAGCCAGTCTGCCGTCAGCCATAGCATTAAAGAGTTGGAAAACGAAATGGGTATTCGCCTGCTGGATCGCACTACCCGTGAAGTGCTGCTGACCGAAGCAGGTGAGCAGCTCGCCAGCCGCCTTGAACGCCTGTTAGAGGAGCTGAACAACACGCTGCTGGATGTGCGCAGCTACGGGCAGCAGCGCAGCGGGACGGTGCGTGTGGCCGCCAGCCAGACCATCTCCGCACATCTGATGCCGCAGTGCCTTGCGGCTGGGCAGCTGCATTACCCGGAGATCAAAGTGATGCTGCGCGACCGCCCTCAGCAGTGGGTGCTGCAAAGCATTCGCAATGCGGAAGTGGATTTTGGCATTGTCGTCGGGCCGCTGCAGGCCGACGATCTGGAGTCGGAGGCGATCCTCGATGAACCCTTTCTGCTGCTGTGCCGTCAGGATGACCCGCTGGCAGCGCAGGCGACCATCCACTGGCATATGCTGAATCAGCGCACGCTGGTATTACAGGATTATGCGTCCGGTAGCCGGGTGCTGATTGATGAGGCACTGCGCGTGCAGCAGGTGCAGGCGGAAATCGCCCAGGAGATTGGCCATCCGGCCACGCTTTACCCGATGGTGGAAGCAGGGATTGGTATCAGCATTTTGCCTGCGCTGGCGCTGCCGTTACCGCAGGGCAGGCCGCTGATGGTCAAGCGCATTCTGCCGGAAATAAATCGCACCATTATGCTGATACGGCGTAAAAACCGCTCGCTGACGCCTGCGGCAGAAGCTATCTGGCAGGAAGTGCGTCAGCAGGCGGAACTGCTGACGCAACAGCGTGCCAGTGCGCCGCCGTTTTAGATATAAACGTTCAGCGTATTGGTTGCCGTTGGGCGGTTAACGCCGTCAGCAACTTTACTGCTGCCGCTATCAGGCTGCTTACTCGCTTCCTGCTTTTCCGCCGCTTTTTCCGCCTGCTGCTGCTGGATTTGCGCCAGCTGGGCCTGCAGCATCGCGATCTGGCCTTCGATCATCTGCTGCTGCTCAGACTTCTGCTCATCCGTCAGCTCATGGTCGTCACTCAGGCTTTTAAGCTGGTTTTCCAGCGCGATGATTTGCTTGGTGATGCTGGTGGTTTGTGAAGCTGAGCTGGCGCTGCCTGAACTGCTGGCGACGCTGCTACTGCTGCCGATAGTGCTCATCTCTGTCTCCTTTGTCATTAACCAATACGGGTTATCGGACGGGATCGCATAAGACTTGAGGCGTTAAAGCGTAAAAGGAGTGATAAGAAAGTGCAAAGAGGGGCAGGGTGACCAGTAAAGTTGGGGGAATTGCGCGCCAAATCCGGGACGACCAGAAAAGCGGTCGTCCCCTACAAAACCCGGCGCGATATGCGACTTACCGGCTCGTAGTGGCTGACCCTCTTTTTCGGTCAG